>CAZDAF010000180.1:0-2207 GCA_964503115.1 uncultured bacterium | reverse complement strand
CCGAGCCGAGCTTCAACCCGACCTGCCGGTTTCGGGAAAGATCGCCGGTGCAGGTGAGAACGAGGTCTCCCAACCCTCCCAGACCGGCCATTGTGAGTGGATGGGCGCCCATCTTGACCGCCAGCCGGGTCATCTCCGCCAGGCCCCGAGTGATAAGCGCGGCGCGGGTGTTGGTGCCGAAACCGAGGCCGTCGCATATACCCGCCGCGATGGCCATGACGTTCTTGATGCTGCCACCTATCTCGAGCCCGATAACGTCCTCGCCGGCATAAACCCTGAAACGCTTATTACTGAAGGTTTGCTGTATAAGAGTGGCGACGTCTTCGTCCTTGCAGGCCGCGCTGACCACCGTCGGATGACCCTTGGCCACCTCGAGCGCGAAGCTCGGCCCGGAAAGCGCCGCAATGCGTACGCCGTCCTCGATCACTTCGGCGAGTACCTGCGACATTGTCAGTAGCGACTCGTTTTCTATTCCCTTACTGGCGTTTAACACCACGGCGTCGGACGACACAAATGGAGACGCATCTCCCATCACCTTCCGAACCGCGTGGGAAGGACTTACCGAAACAACTATCTCGCCGCCGGTGACGGCTTCCTCGATGTCGGTAGTGGATTTAATATTGTCCGACAGCGATATGCCTGGCAGATATGCCTCGTTCTCTCGCTTCAATTCGATAGCTCGTGCGACTTCTTCTTCGTAGCACCATATTGCCACGTCATGACCCGATCGAGCCAACAAATCCGCAAGGGCCGTGCCCCATCCGCCTGCGCCCACTACTCCTATTTTCATTGTTGTTTTCTCCCGTAGCTTTTATCTTAACCCCCTTCGGAGTATTTGCCAACGTTAACGTCAATGAAAGCGCAAAAAAACCGTTTTTGCAGTCGATTTTCACGTTGAGCGGTTTGCAGGAAGGCACAAGAGCCCCCATCTGAGATTGTCCACCGAAAAAGGCGCAATATAAAAACGCACGCTATCCTAACGGTACAGGAATGAAAGATTTTATCGAACGCTTCGAAGAGTACCTTTACGGCGAGCGCAATATGTCGACGCATACCATGCGAAACTACATGCGCGAGGTCGGGGATTTTCGGTTATTTCTGATCGAGGATCAATCGACGGGGGAGGGCGCCGAGCCGGATTTAAGCGAGGTGGATCGCAAATCCGTTCGGCGATACCTGGCCCGCTCCGGCGAAAACCTTGCCCCCGCGTCGTTGTCGCGCAAACTTAGCGCGCTGCGTACGTTCTTTAAGTTTCTAGTTCGGGAAGGCGCTATGCAGACCAACCCCGCCGACGGAATTCGCGGCCCGAAGCTGCCCAAGACCATCACCGAGCGCCTCAGCGTGGATGAAATATTCGCGCTGATTGACACGCCCGATAAAAGCACGCCGCTGGGCAAACGCGATCACGCATGGCTCGAATTGCTTTACGCGACCGGCATGCGCGTCGGCGAATTGGTGAAACTTAACCTGGAAGATGTGGACCTGGAAGAAGGTATGGCCCGCATTCGTGGCAAAGGCAGGAAAGAACGCATGTCGCCGCTGACGCCGAAAGCGGTTGCTGCGATAAAGGATTATCTGCCCGAAAGAACTCAACTGCTAAAATCCGGCAATCGCAAATCGTCAATCGCAAATCAAAAATCCCAAACGGCCCTGTTTCTTAACTACAGGGGAGGCAGATTGACCGAAAGAGGTATAAGAAAGTTGCTCGACCGCTACATAATAAAATGCAGTCTTACGCGACACGTCAGCCCTCACGCGCTGCGCCACACATTCGCCACGCACCTGCTCGAAATGGGCGCCGACCTCCGCAGCATTCAGGAACTGCTCGGACACGTATCGCTGTCAACCACACAACGCTACACCCACACCAACCTGGATTACCTCACCAAAGTTTACGACAAAACCCACCCGAAAGCTTGAAATACGCATCACAGGGCATCACTTCCCCACCCCCGTTCGGGGGAGGGAATGGCGAACGGCGAATCACTTGAAGTGCAAATGTTGAAAAATACTGGTACCCTTATATGTGGAATATGTAAAGAAAATAACCAAGGAGCCGAGTCAATGAGCAATCACTCAACAACTGGAGATAAAGCGGTCCTGAAGCCTGAATCAGCTAAGGATAATTTATCATTGTACAAACCAAGAACTCCACTTGGTTATAAGCTTTTAGATATCCGAAAAAGGATCGTGGCCTCAGGAGAACC
>CAZDAF010000179.1:0-7587 GCA_964503115.1 uncultured bacterium | reverse complement strand
AATAAAGGAGAATGAATTTGAAAGAGTTAAATTAAGTAAAAATCAAAGAGAAAATAAGGCCACGCTTCCCCTGAAGGTTGAGATTGAATCCATATTAAACGCCACTTCATCGGAAAATAAAAGTATCGATGAGGATTATTGGGAAGAGATGCTGTTTATCTCACTCGGGCCCCGAGGCTGGAATATCGGCTGCGGTTGTGGCTGAAACTTGGACGTAAAACATCAAAAATCGCAGAGAAAAAGGGGAAATATGATGAGTGAAAAAGACATTATCATAAAATGCCCCGGATGCGGTTCAAAAAACCGCGTGGAACTCGACAAGGTTGACAAGAACCCCGTATGCAGCAAATGCAAAACACCGTTGCCGTTGGGCGGGTCGGTGGATGTAAGCGATGCGGACTTCAACGACGTGGTTCTAAAGAGCAGTTTGCCGGTATTGGTGGATTTCTGGGCTCCATGGTGCGGCCCTTGCCGCATGGTCAGCCCGATTGTAAAGGAGCTCGGAGCCCAATACGCGGGGAGACTCGTAGTAGCTAAACTCAACACCGATGACAACCGGCAAACAGCGGCCCGGTTTAAAATAATGGGCATTCCCACCTTGATACTCTTTAAGGATGGACAGCCTGTCGATCAGGTGGTCGGCGCCGCACCCAAACCGCAAATCGAGCAACTTATAAGAAAACACCTCACCGACTCATGAGAAATAAGGTGTGGAGGGGCCACAGCGACATGAGATCGAGGTGAGGGCATTTAATCCAGTCGTTGTTCCTTTAGCAAATTACTCGTATAGGAGGAGAATTCCTGTGGTTTTCCCTGCGGTATTTGTGTGGCGTTGCACGGCGCGGTGCCAATACTTTATCATCAGTAGCAATGTTTACAGGAGTTAATTTCGAAAGTAGCGCCACCTGCAACCTACAATGCAGGATGTGCCCGCGATACAGCTATTCCCCTACCGCCCGAGGCGGCTACATGAGCCTTAAAACTTTCGAGGTTGCCCTGCCTTCGTTCGACAAACTACCCGAGGGCGTCGATCTCACCGGTTGGGGCGAACCACTACTAAACCCTTACTTGCCTACCTTTATCGAAAGTCTAGATCATGTAACATTTACCACCAACGGCCACCTGCTCGATTCGAGGTGGGCTGATCGTATTGTCACCAACAATGTCGGAGCGGTAGCTTTCAGCATAGACGCTTCGCATGGTGAGACCTATCTTTTCATCCATGGTCGAGGCGATTCCGACATGATATGGAGGAACGTCGCCGGGCTACGCAAGGCGAGAGATTTTTTCGAAGCCAAGGAACCCGTAATAAGCCTTCACTTCCTCATGATGAAATGTAACATCAAGGAGCTTCCCGAGTTTGTCGAGCGTGCCGCGGACGCGGGCGCAGATGAAGCAGTCGCCAAACATATCGCGATCTTCGCCAGACCCGGGCAGGAAAAGGAAGCTCTGTTTACAGGTTATTTCGACAATGTTCAGCCCGACGTGGCATTACGGGACGATATGTTGGCCATGGCAGCCGAGCGAGCGACTGAAGCAGGCATCGCGTTGCGCCTTATAGGATCGAATGTTGCGAAACCGACAGCCGGGTGCTTCGGCGCAGCGCCTTCGAGGCCGTTTGTGGCGGCCGACGGGTACGTATCGCCGTGCTGCGTGCTTGCGCACGAAGTCCCCCGGCTTTCACCGGCGGGCAAATCGCATCCCGCCCCCACCCTGTTCTTCGGCAACCTGCACGAATCTCCGCTCGAGACCATCTGGCGAATTCCCGAATATGAGTCTTTCCGCAAGGCCCTGCTCAATGGCGAGCCACCACCTCAATGTCGATATTGTCTCGGGGCATCTTCGGTGACTATTGGTATAGAGGGTTAAAGCCAACCTTCCTTTCCTTGACATTCTACGCAATGCTAATACACTGATAAGCGATGAAATTGCCCGATTCAAAAGCCTCCGACGCCATTGATCGTCGCGAGTTTATAAAAAATACGCTTGTCACTTCGCTCTATGCGCCACTGCTTGTAACATCCCCAAGACCGTTGCTCGAGCCGCTTTTTCGCAAGGAACGACTGCCCAAGCCCGTAGTCGAAACCCCCGAGCAATGCTGGAATGAGGGTTTTGACGCGGTTTTTAATGAACTAAAAGCCAATTTGCAGAGTAAAATCCCCCTTTTGCGCGGTAACTGGGCCCAACCGGCGCCGCGATTCTGGGGCACTTATTTTTGGGACACCTGCTTCATTTCACGAATATGGGCACTGTGGATGCCGGAGACGGCATGGGAGATATTCAAGCCTTTTTTAGCCAGGCAACGATCCGACGGCCGAATACCTCACGAAGTAGACCCCTTCAAAAGCAGCGGAATCACACAGCCGCCACTGCTGGCATGGGCAATGGCCAACTTGTCGCAATCAAGTCCCAACACCCCCTTCCTTAAGGAGGCTTATCCCGTTTTGGTACATTACCACGATTGGCTGAGCAAAAAACGATTTAAAAACGGCTTCTATTACTGGAAGGAACCATACGAATCCGGGATGGACAACTCACCGAGGTTCTACGAACGAGCGGATGAATCCAGGCAAAGGGACATGAAAAAGCTTATACCGGTGGATTTGAACTCCGAGGTCGTTATTCAGCTTGAAAGCCTGTCCGCTCTGGCGAAGATACTGGGAAAAACCGGAGAAGCGAAGAAGTTCCAGCGCAAGGCGGCTGTCCTGAAAGCAAGGATCAACAAACAAATGTGGAACGAGCAAGAAGGCCTTTATTGCGATATCTACGATGGCAAGTTGCTCAATATTCAAACCATAGCTTCATTTTTTCCGATGATGGCGGGCATTCCCGGAGAGAAACAAATCTCAGCGCTTGTACGCGTCGTTACCGATCCCGAGCGATTCTGGACGAAAATGCCCTTCCCCACCGTAGCGAAAAATGACCCTTATTTCGAGTTCGATGCGTGGCGTGGACCGGCCTGGATAAACACATCATATCTGGTCATTCGCGGACTGGAAAGATGTGGAAGAAGAGACTTGGCAGCCCAAGCCGCCCGCAGAGTGATCAACAACGTTTACGGTACCTGGAGCAAGAGGGAACATTTCTACGAATTTTATAATCCTATAACCGGTGACATCAAGTATTTGCATCGAAAAAAGGGCAATATAATGAAAACTTTGCTCATGGGTACCGGGCCGGTAAAACACTTCGTCGGCTGGACGGGCCTGGTAAATAATCTCCTGGTGGAAGATATTCTGGGTATCAGGTGGAAGGGCGAGAAGTTAGTCTTCGAGCCTGCAATGCCGCCCGAGTGGCTGGGGCGCACCGTTCGCTATAAAAGCGATTTTCTCAATCTCGACTGCAGCCTCAAGCTCGAAGAGCCCGACAAGGTTAGAGTTAACGTTTCCAAGCCGGTAGCGGAGGAAATGGTGGTACCTAACGCGCCGTTCCGCACGCGAACGCCATAGCGGGGAATATACCGTGAGACTATTGTATGTAGTGCACTATTTCTTGCCCGATCATCAAGCGGGAACGGAAATCTATACCTATACCTTAGCCGCTGAAATGGCCCAACAACATGATGTAACGATACTCACCAGTGAAGATGCGGATCTCCCACCGGGCGAGTTTAAGGTCGAGAGAGATCAATATGAAAATATACCGGTATTGCGTATTCTTCGCGGGCAACCGGCCGATTTCAAAACTTCATACAAGGATGACGCCCTTGACGCGATTTTCGCGGGAATTGTCGATGAACTTCAACCTGACATGGTGCATTTTCAGCACCTTTTCCGGCTGAGTGTCGGTTTCATAGATGTTCTTGCCCAAAGGCGCATACCTCGAGTGCTGACTCTTGCGGATTATTGGTTCATCTGCCCTCCGGTAATATTGCTCAAGCCCGGTTTTGTCAGGTGCACGGGCCCGGAAAAGGGTGTCGCGTGCGCCACATGCGGCAATGCGGTGGGCGAAGAGTTTGCCGGAAGCGCCGCTGCGCAACTTCTGGGATCATCCCCCGCAAAACAACAGGCGGTGCAGATGGTGCACAAACTCAAGCATTCCCTGCCCGATCCGGTGGTGAAAATCGCCAAGGATATAAAGGATCGCACCGTCGCGGCATCGCCCGCCGGCGGGAAACGGATGGACTACATGTGCGAGCGATACGATACGGTGATGGAATCGCTGAAAAAGGTCAACCTCATTCTGGCGCCTTCGAGATTTTTACGGGAAACATATACTGAAGCCGGCGTACCGCCGTACATAATTTCCTACTCCGACTACGGTTTCGACATGAACCTGTTTCCGCACAAGCCGAAGAAAACTTATCAGCCACCACTGCAAGTGGGATACATCGGCACTATCGTCGCGCACAAAGGCGTCCATGTGCTCGTCGATGCCATGAAGCGCGTGAAGGGCGCCGAACTGCATATATGGGGAGACCTTTCGCATTTCCCCGGGTACGTCAAGACCTTACAAAAAGCCGCCGCAGGATTGCCGGTATTTTTCGAGGGAAGGTTCGATCATAACAGTGTAACCGAAATACTTTCCGGTATGGATGTGATGGTGGTTCCGAGCCTGTGGTGGGAAAATTCGCCGCTGACCATACACGAAGCGTTTCTTATGAGAGTGCCGGTAGTGGCCAGCCGGTGCGGCGGTATGGGGGAGCTGGTGGCGGACCCGTTTTTCCTGTTCGAGCCGGGCGATTCCGCAGAACTCGCCGGTATACTACAGGGGTTGGCTAACAAACCACAAATGCTTACGACCTTCGGCAACAGGCGCGGGCAAGTCAAAACTATCGAAGAAAACGCGCTCGAACTCGAAGAAATCTACGAAATAGTTATCCAGAGAATGGCAGAGGAGAGCGGAAGTGAGCCTCCTAAATCGCCTTCGTAAGTCCCGCCGCAAAAACGGCGAGATAAACAAGCCCGAATTCTTCAGCAAAGAACTGGGTGAAACTTACGAAGAGTTCTGGGACGGCATGGCCCAATCGGTCGAGGGCGCGTATATGGGCGTCGCGGGCAAGCCTTTCGGCGAAACGGCCACCGAAGAGAACCTTGACGAACACGGGCGTCAGACAGTCGAGGTAATTTCTAAAAAAATCGAGCTGAAACCCGATGACGTCGTGCTCGAGATCGGCGCAGGCGTTGGCAGACTTGCGAAAGTCATTGCGCCGCTCGTGCGTGAATACCACGGTACGGACATTTCCAGAAATATGATCGACCACGCGCGACGCCGTTGCGCAGGCATAAACAACACCTTCTTTTACCACGCCGCCACAAGCGACCTCTCTCTTTTCCCTTCCTCGAAGTTTGATGCGGTGATATTTCAGGTGGTGCTTATTCATCTGGATCGCGAGGACACATTCCATTATCTTGAAGAAGCGCGCCGCGTACTCAAACCCGAAGGGCGCATGTGGGCGCAATTTTACAACCTGCTGCACCACGGCGGCTGGGAGGAATTCCGGTTCGCCGTAAATCACGGCATCGAGCAGGGCGGTAAAGTGCGCGGAAGAGTACAATGCTACACGCACCTCGAAGTGCGTAAATTCATCGAAGAAGCGGGTTTTGCCATAGACGAAACGAAAAGTCACCTCGAATCCGTCAAGCAAAATTTCGACTTCCCCATACCCGACCTCGATTGGGAATACTACCTTATCGCCGTCGCAAAACCAAAGTCATAACTCAATATATTTCCTTTGACCGATGTCTAATCCGACTGTCAGCGTTATGATCCCCACCCTTAACGGCGGCAGACTGTTTCACCGCTGTCTCGAGGGCGTTGCGCGGCAGGAGCTTGATCGAGATTTCGAGATAGTGGTGGTCGATTCGGGCAGCCGCGACGGATCGGACGTTATCGCCGAAAGTTACGGCCGCATGATAAAGATACCGCAGTCGGAGTTCAATCACGGCCTGACGAGAAATCTCGGCATTTCGGAATGTAGCGGTGAGTTGGTGGCGCTGCTGGTGCAGGACGCCGTTCCATGCGATCGATTCTGGCTGCAGAGGCTGATTGACGCATTTGATGATGATCGCGTGGCGGGCGCATATTCGAGGCAAATACCGCATCCGGGCGCCAACCCGGTGGTGGCGGCGCGGCTCAAACGATGGAGCGCCGGCGGAGCGGCGCGATCAATCAAGGAAATAGCCGACCCGAAAGAATTCGACACCATCGATCCCGAGCGAAAGGTCGAGGTGGTAAGTTTCGATAATGTATCGAGCATGATCCGCCGGTCGGCCTGGAAGGATCATCCCTTTTGCGAAGCGCCCTTCGGCGAAGATTCGCGCTGGGCACTTGACGTATTGCAGGCGGGCCATCGGATAGTTTACGAGCCATCGAGCGCCGTTTGGCATTCTCACTCGAAGGGATTGTGGTACGAGTTCAAGCGCGTATACATGGATCATCAAAACTGGAACCGGCTGGTGGGCTTGAAACTTTTCCCAATGCCATTCGAAATTCTCCGTGCCGGCGCGAACGGCATCTTCGAGCGGTGGGCCGAACTTGATGAGGCGCGGCTGCCCGGCTTGCAGCGCACTTTCTGGAAAGCGTGGGCGATACCGTATTCATTCTCGCAAAACCTCGCCCAGTTCCTCGGCGCCATCAGCCCCAAGTGGCTCGATACGCGCCCATGGTTCAAGCACGTGGACACACTTCTTAAAAAGGGCGTATAAATCGTGCGGTTTTTACCGACGTGAGCGAGTGCTATCCTTATTCCGAATATGAAGATACTTTTTTTGCTTCACGGCCGGCCTCCCGAATCCATTGGTGGGGTTGAAGTTTATGCGCACAGACTTGCAAGGCAACTCGCCCGCAGCAACCACCGGGTGAGTGTATTTTGCCGTGAATCCGATCCCGCACGGCCCGATTACGAAATCCGCACGGTAAACGACGACGGAATCGAGGTCGCGAAAGTGAACTACAACTTCAGCGATCTCGAAGACTTTATCGGGACTTACTCGAATCCGCGCATGGCCGAAGCGTTCGGCGCATACCTCGACCGCGTCGGCCTCCCGGACGTCGCTCATGTCCATCACCTCGGCGCGCTCGGTCATTTACTTACGGACACGCTGCATCGGCGAGGAGTACCGATGGCCGTGACTTGTCACGACTTTGCGCTCACCTGTCCCCGCGGTCAACGACTGCGCGATGACTACACGATTTGTGAGAAGTTATCGTCGAGCGCTTGTGTCGAATGCCTCAAGCCGCAGTGCAAAGGTCCCGGATTGGGCTTTGTGTCCAAGTTGTACCGCCATCTTTTCCGAAAATCCGAAGGGCGGCGCTTGATAGAGGACTTCTGGAAAAGTTCGGAAGGCATTGCAAACCGCGCAGCAGCGCTCATAGCTCCAAGCGCTCATCACGCCCGCGTGATGGAAGCGGACGGTTTTCCAGAATCCAAAATTCGCGTTATGCCTTACGGCTACGAAATCGAACTTTTCGCCGCTGATCAACGAGGTGAAATCGGACTCGCGAGAAAGTTCGGTTATCTCGGCTCGCTGATCCCATCGAAGGGCGTTCATATATTGATCGACGCATACAAGCGGCTTCTGAAAGATTTTCGCGACCTGCCGATCGAGTTGCACCTTCACGGCCCTGCGCCGCCTTACCACGGCA
>CAZDAF010000178.1:0-7594 GCA_964503115.1 uncultured bacterium | reverse complement strand
GCATTTCACATGCTCTCGAAGTCCTCTATGGTGCGGTAGGCAAACCATATTATGAAAAAATCAGACAGATCGCCGGCACCTGTATCGATTTGATAGTAACGCATTTGCCGCGGGCGATTCAGAATCCGCAGGACAAAAAAGCTTATGAAGCGCTTATTGACGACCAGAAAAGAGCGGCGTACCGCAGGGAGATATTCAACGAGACTAAATTGAAATTATCCGCCGACCTGCAATACCAGCAAGCCGAATCGCAACTTTTGTGGAAGGAAGACTATCGTGGCGCTGTGGAGATATTGGAGAGCGCTGCGGAATTGGTACCCAACAACTGGGTCGTCCAGGCGGCTTATGCCTGCGCTTTGATTAAAAAATGTTATCCCAAAGAGCAGGAAAAGTGCCGAGAGGGCGAAAAACTACTTATGCGCGCCCTGAACGCCGCGAGTTCAAACGACGTAGTGCATTTTTATGCCGGGCACGCTTATTGGGCCTTGCATCGCACCTCGAAAGCGCAAAGCGAATTCGAAGCGGCGATAAGATGCAATCCTAAAAACATCGACGCCAAGAAAGCACTTCGCGCAATGGCAAAAGGTGGCTGAACCTGCCCCGTAACTCCGTGCTCCAACTAATCATTTCACAATATTACTTGGCGTACTCGACCGATCGAGTTTCCCGTACGACCGTAACTTTTATCTGGCCCGGGTATGTCAGTTCATTTTCGATTTTCCGGGCGATATCTTTGCTCAGGACCAAGGCGTCTTCGTCGCTCACCTCGTCACTTTCGACAATGATGCGAATTTCCCGCCCCGCTTGTATTGCGTAGCTTTTACCGATTCCTTCAAATGAGTTTGCGATCTTTTCGAGTTCTTCGAGGCGCTTGACGTAAGTTTCAAGCATTTCTCTTCGGGCGCCGGGTCTGGCGCCGCTGAGCGCGTCGGCGGCCTGCACAAGTATGGCCATGATCGATTGCGGCCCGTCATCGTGATGACCGGCAATGGCGGTAACAATGTTGGGCTTTTCACCGTATTTACGCGCCAGTTCGCCGCCTATCTGAGCGTGAGGCCCTTCGACCTCATGGTCTACGGCTTTTCCTATGTCGTGAAGTAACCCTGCACGCTTGGCCTCCTTCACGTTCAATCCCAACTCGCCTGCCATAATTCCGCACAAGAAACCCACCTCCATGCTATGCTGGTACTGGTTCTGGGCATAAGAGGTGCGATACTTGAGCCTGCCGAGCAACTTTATCAATTCAGGGTGTATGCCGTGCAACCCCATATCGAATATAGCTTGCTGTCCCGCGGATTTGATGGAGTCCTCGACTTCTTTTTCCGCCTTTTTCGCCACTTCTTCGATCCGAGCAGGATGTATTCTGCCGTCGGAGATGAGTTTTTCGAGTGTCAGCCTCGCCACCTCGCGTCGAATAGGGTTAAATGCGCTTATCACCACCGCCTCGGGAGTGTCGTCAACTATAAGGTCTATACCGGTGAGTGACTCAATGGTGCGTATATTGCGTCCTTCCCTGCCGATTATACGGCCTTTCATCTCGTCGTTCGGCAACGGCACCACGCTGACCGTCCTTTCGGCCACGTAATCGCCCGAATATTTCTGAATGGCCAGGGAAACAATCTTTTTCGATATTTTTTCGCTTTCCTCGCGAGTTTCGTCTTCGATCTGCTTGATCCTTTTCGCGGCCTCGTGCTTAGCCTCGGTGATCATGCTATCCATGAGTTGACGTTTCGCTTCAATGGAGGACATGCCGGCAATTTTTTCAAGTCGCGCCTGGGTCTCATCGATCATTCGGTTAAGTTGCTTTTCCAAATCTTCAAGAGCTTTTTCCCTTTTTGTGACATTCTTTTCCCTGTTGGAGATGTCCATTTCCTTATGGTCAAGCAGGTCTACCTTTTTGTCGAGATTTTCTTCCTTGTGAAGAAGCCTCTTTTCGAGATTGCCAAGTTCTTTCCTCTTTTCCTTAACTTCCTTTTCAATCTCCTGTTTGGCCTGGAACACGGTGTCTTTGGCCTGTAGTTCGGCTTCTTTGAGGGTATTTTTCGATTGTTTCGTGGCATCTTCCAATATTCGTTCCGCTTCGGAACGAGCGCCCTGAGCGCGGTGGCGTTGAAACCGGACTATAAGAAACCATCCCAAACCCACCCCTGCCGACAGGGCCACCAGCGCCGTTAATATATATCCAGCCAAGATTTTACCTCCCTTCAGGGAATCGCAGGATACCTGATTCCGTCACCAGGCAATCCAGACGTTGATCGTTTTTTTCCAACGGCAACTCCTCCACAATCTGGAAGTCGTATGCCAAACCCATACGAACCACGCTATCAGGCAGGTTCGCGAGCATCCTGTCATAAAATCCACCGCCCATTCCCAATCTGCCACCGTTTCGGTCAAAAGCAACGCCCGGCAATATAACCATGTCGGCTCTATCCAGCGGCGTCAAACCGGCCTCCGGCGGCGGCTCGGGAATGTCCCATTCCCCAAGCGCCATGTCTTCGAGGCGGTCGACCACCCCGAAATGAAGCAAGTTGCGTTTTCTGTCAGTGCGCGGATAAAGCACCGTTTTTCCCCCAACGAGAGCGGCATGAAAGATGTCGTCAGTGTCCACTTCGCCGAAACATGCCCGGTAAAGAGCCAGAGTATTCGCGCGACCGAACTCTTGTGAGCCGATTACCCATTTCGTTGCGGCGCGCGATTTTTCGCGAATTTCTTCTTCACCAATGGACTTGCGCCGAGCACGCATACTCGAACGCAGCCGTTTCTTGGCACTGCGCCTTTCTTCCATATTCTTCTTTTAAGGAAGGAGGAAAGTATCCGGTGACGGGATTAGAGTGATGTGTACCTTTACGCTAGATAACGATCCAGTCGTTCGATATGGTTGTTTATTTTTTTTACCGCGTACACTTTTTCTCTAATTCTTGCCTCGCTGTAAATACCTGACATATTTATCAGCGGAGCTTCGGCTCCGTAACGGACTATGTTTTCCCCCCACATTATTCACCTGTTGAATCCCCTTAAAATCCTTCAAGGCCGGGGATAAGAACCTTTTCACCAAAAACGTAGCCGGCTTAACAAAAATCCCTGCCGATGCCGGGTTTACATACAATATACAAAAATCTCGACTCCGATAACGACCCCCAAAAGCTTTGGTCCTTGGTGTAAGGAATAATAACCCCCAAGGGGATTCCCTTCTATTCGTCCGGCTCCGTTAATCTTGATCATTCACCTCGCGGCGGATAAGTTCCAAGAGCCTATCGGACCTTTCTTCGACTTCCTTTCTTGTTCTATCAGCTTTTTCTCTTTGTTTGAAAAATTCCTCTGCAATGTTCAGAGCCGCCAGCACGGCCGCCTTTTCACGGGAAGTGGATCGTCCCTCGGATACGGCCTCGTGCATTCTTTCATCCACGTACCGTGCTATTTCAAGCACTTCGTGCTCGGGAGCGTCACTTTTAACCTCGAAATCCTCTCCCAGGATATCTACCCGAAACCTTCTCATAGCCCCCTTCAACTTTGCAGCAACGCAGTACTAATTTGGTACCGATTCGAGCAACTTTATAAGCTCGTCCACTCGATCCAGCGCCTCAATTCGCTTCTCCTTATCGGTATGGAGTTCTTCTTCCAGCGTTGCCGAATGCTCTTTTTCTTTAGCAAGCTCTTTTTTTACCGACTCGTGCTCCTCCTTTAGCGTGTTGTATTTTTCTATAAGTTCCTTAACTTTTTTTTCCAGTTCTGCAAACCGTTTCAAATCCATCGATTGATAACCTATGCCCGTTTTAAGGGCGTCAAATAACATTTACTCTTCATATCATACCATTTTAGCTTGATTTTTGCAATTTGCAAATGGTCAAAAACAAAAACTCTTTATCGAAAGCGTGGTGGTGAAAGCCGGATGTAAAAATTTAAGAGGCCAACGCCTCAAACAGCCCAGTATGCACTGGACAGTCCGAGGCGGGCATAATCGGCGCCGCCGCTTCTCCGACCGGTCAATATGCGCAAGCCACCTCCTGGTTGGAAACGGCGGTCCCGGCTCCATGGGATACGGCATGGGAGGCTCCTTACAATACAACTTGTAATGGGGGACTTGATTTTCCGTGCGGAGAATACTGGATAAATAGTTATTATGATCCGCAAGTAGCTTCCGTTCCCGTGTCCCAAAGCATCAGAGATCAATGGGATACACAACATGGCGGTTCGCCTTTATCTCCATGGGATGGCTTTTATCACCTGCCCAACCCTATGGACGGCAACCCGCGCCCGTCGCCTCCGGGCGGGGATTTCGACATGGGCGCTTATGAGTACCAGTGGCTGTGAGGGTATTATCCTCGGGCGGGCGGATACAAAAAAAGAGGGGAAAAGGAAACAATTTCCCCCTCTGACTTTTACTGCTTTTCAATACTATACGGTCTTGGAGTCGGCAGGAGCCTGTGGTTTTCCACTCGAACCCCTGGCTCCCTGATTCCTCGAATCCTTCTAATTCCAATCAGCGCTTGGAGTACTGGAACCGTTTTCTTGCTTTTTTTCTGCCGTACTTTTTTCGTTCGACGATTCTGTCGTCTCGAGTGAGGAACCCCGCGCGTTTGAGGATTTTTCTCAAGTCGGGGTCGGCTTCGATAAGCGCCCGTGATATGCCGTGCTTGATTGCTCCCGCCTGTCCGCCGGCGCCGCCGCCTTTTACGTTGACCTGGATATCGAACCGTTCGAGCGTGTTTGTGAGTTCGAGCGGCTGCCTGATGATCATCCTTAACGTTTCGCGGCCGAAATACTTATCGATATTTAGCTTATTCACGACAATCTTGCCGGAGCCGGGCTTTATTCTGACCTGCGCTACCGACGTTTTTCTTCTTCCAGTCGCTCCGTATATGGCTTCTTCCATCATGATTTTTATCGACCTTTATTGAATTTCGAGTGGTTCGGGTTTTTGCGCCTCATGAGGGTGCTCCGGCCCGGCGTACACTTTCAGTTTTTTGAGAAGGTGCCGTCCGAGCCTGTTTTTCGGCAGCATCCCTTTTACCGCGTGTTGTATGAGCATCTCCGGATGCTTTTCGATCAATTTCCCGGCGGTAATTTCCTTTATTCCACCGGGGTATTCCGTGTGCCGGTAATATTTTTTCTGGGACGTTTTGTTCCCCGTCAGGCGTATTTTTTCGGCGTTGACCACCACAACAAAATCGCCCGTGTCGACATGTGGAGTGTAGGTGGGTTTGTTCTTACCCCGCAACATGTCTGCAATACGGGTTGCAATCCGACCCAAAACCTTACCGTCCGCGTCGATCACCCACCATTTCTGTTCCACTTCCCCGGGTTTGGCGCTGTATGTTTTCTTCATTGTTGATTGCTCCAAATTAGCAAAGATATGAGGATAATAGGAATCCTCGCAGTGTCAAGGACGGGTTGCAATTTGATGATATCGGTTGACGGCGTATGTGCGCGGTTTTACCCTTCGGGGTGAGGTGCGATAATTTTGGGCCGAAAGAAAACCGAGGCGGGTGTTGAGTCGAGTTCCGGCAAAAAGGTCGTAGCTCGCAACAAAATCGCCCGCGTAAGGTACGATATAGAGAAAGTCGTCGAGGTGGGCGTGGCGCTCGTCGGCACCGAGGTAAAAAGCCTCCGGGCGGGAACGGCAAACCTGCGGGACGCTTACGCCGATATAAAGAACGGAGAGGTTTTCCTCGAAAATTGCCATATAGCTCCCTACGCTTTCGGTAATATATCCAACCATTCCCCGTTGCGGCCGCGCAAGTTATTGTTGCATAAAAAGGAAATTAGAAAACTCGTCGGAAAGGTGGCGGAGAGAGGATACACATTGATACCTCTCGAGATATACTTCGTTCGGGGCAAGGCGAAGGTCGCACTCGGACTGGGCAAGGGGAAAAGGTTTTTCGACAGGCGTGAAGAAATTCGCCGCAGGGATATCGACCGGGAGACGGAAAGGGAAAGGCGGCGATACCGTTGAGCGGCCTTTGGTGAATTATGGGCAAATGATATGAAGAGAATCTTCAAGCCGTTTTTATTGATCACTCTCCGGCGAAAATGCTTTCGGGCCGGCCGGGCGTTCGAGTGGAAACGGTCAACTTCTGCTATTATTTTATGAAATTCAGTTCAATTGAGAAAGTGGGCATAGGTAATAGATGGCATTTAACTCTTTAATTTTTCTCCTGTTTTTTTCGGCCGTCTTTTTTATTCACCGCTTGCCCCTGTCCTGGAAGGCTAAAAAGACCAATCTTCTTATAGCCAGTTACATTTTTTATTCGGCATGGAACCCGGTTTATGTCGTATTGATCTGGATATCCACAGCCGTCGACTGGTTGGTTGCCGGACGAATGCCCGGTACAAAAGGGCCGACGCGAAGGCGACTCTTGCTTTTGACAAGTCTGATTGTAAACCTCGGGCTGCTGAGCTATTTCAAATATGGCACGTTTTTCCTCGACAATTTCATAAAGTTTTTAGCCTTTTTTAATATTGAGTTTCGCGCCGCCGCTCCTGATATCGTATTGCCCATCGGCATATCATTTTATACCTTTCAGTCCATCTCTTATACGATTGAGGTTTATCGGGGCAAGATAAAACCATGGGGATCATTTTTGGATTTTGCTCTCTTCGTTACATTTTTTCCACAACTGGTGGCCGGGCCTATCGTGCGCGCCAGTCACTTTCTTCCGCAATGCCTTAAACCGCGTAAGGCTACTCCGAGGCAACTTGCCTGGGGATTTTCCCTGCTGACCGTTGGTATTTTTCAAAAGGAAATTCTGGCCGATTTATTGATAGCCCCTGTTGTCGATAAAGTCTATTCCGCTGCGGCCCAAGTGGGATTTTTAGGGGCTTGGATCGGGACTCTGGGATTTTCCGCTCAAATCTTTTTTGATTTTGCCGGATACTCCACCTGCGCGATCGGAGTGGGTATGTGTCTTGGATTCGCGCTTCCCGACAATTTCCATTTTCCTTATGCTTCCATCGGTTTTCGAGATTTCTGGCGCCGATGGCATATTTCCTTGTCTACCTGGCTTCGTGACTATCTTTACATCCCGCTGGGCGGGAATCGTAAGGGTAGGGGGCGTACACAAGTCAATATGCTTATAACAATGCTTCTGGGAGGGCTCTGGCATGGGGCATCGTGGCGGTTTGTGGCTTGGGGCGGTCTCCATGGGCTTTATATTATCTTGGAAAGAATCATTCGCCATTTCTGGGGAGATCTTGCTCTAACCAAGAAATTGCCGGTGCGTATTCTGCTTTGCCTTTTGACATATCTTTTGGTGTGCGTTGCCTGGGTCTTCTTTCGGTCTCCGGATATCGGAAGCGCTTTCCATCTTGTTGCCGTCATGTTTGTGGGAGGGATCAATGAACTCGCTCTTAGTGAATTCGAGATTGCCGGCGTTTTGCTGGTGACCGCCTTTCTATTAACCTCACATTGGATGCTCCGTGATTCCAACCTTGAAGAAGCCGTAAGTCGAATTCCCTGGTGGCTTGTTGCAGTAATGTTGAGCGGGATGCTTTTCACGCTTATTCTTCAACCTGGAGACAATCGTGCCTTTATCTACTTCCAGTTCTAACCGGCGCCTTCCCGATAGGCCTTGGGGAAGAATATGGCTGCTGACCG
>CAZDAF010000177.1:0-7767 GCA_964503115.1 uncultured bacterium | reverse complement strand
AAAACACCCTTAAAACATCTTCCCGGAGCTTCCACCCGCCAATGTCAAAGATATGGAAAGAAAAAGTAACAGCCGCGAACAGCAACGCCACCAAAATAGCCCTGCGACCCCACCATACGCCGGAAAGCACTATAGGTATGTATGCGAAGTGGGTGTAAACGATATTTGTTCGAACAACCAACTGTAAATATACGCCAAAACCGATATATACCAACACGCAAAAAACAATGATGAGTGTTCGTATAAATAAGTGGCGACCCCGAAGTTGGCTATCGACCATTTAATTCACTCCCGGCATTAATTCGGATTGCTCCCCCCGCACGGCTTGAGTTGCCTGAATCCTGCATATAACAAGCCGCCCGGCAAACCCAACATGGCGCCAAAAACAAAACCTGCCTGCCGCAGGCAGGGATTTAAATCTCTTGTCAGGCGCCGATCTCCACTTTAGGTATATATGCAATAACTATGCGAAAAGTATACGAAAAGATAAGTAAATCTTCATAAGGCAAATTTAATGTTTGAAAATAACGATTTATCCAATTGCTGCTTATTCTTTTGGACCTGACGAAAGTCGGGAATTGTTCCCGGCCCCTCCGGGTATTCCATGTTGGAAAAAATACTGACACCCCTAGCCAAGATACCGCCGCAGATAATTAATCAATTTTTCACCTTTTTACCTCTGAGAATCTATCTGGATAAGGCACGATTATTGCTATTGCTAAAAACACCGAGAGTCGATATAACGCTCTGGCCGATGAAATAGCCGTAAAAGTTTAAACCATTAGTACTCTATGCAAGGAGGTAAAAATATGGCTCAACAACCGGTCTCTGAAAAGCTTGAAGAGGTGGATGAGTTTACCGAGGAACAATGGAGACAGGTGGATGAAATTGTCGCAAAATGTCGGGGCAAGCCCGGGGCTTTGATCCCTGTGTTGGAAGAGGTTCAGGGTATTACGGAATATTTGCCGGAGCCGGTGCAAAAACGTGTGGCTCAAGGTTTGGGCTTGCCGCTTAGTGATGTTTATGGAGTAGTGACCTTTTATTCATTTTTCACCATGGTGCCTAAAGGCAGGCATCAAATCAAGGTGTGCCTCGGAACGGCCTGTCACGTCCGGGGCGCCAAAAGAAATCTCGAGACCATTGAGCGCGAACTGGGAATCAAGGAAGGTGAATGTACACCGGACCTGGAATTTAGCCTGGACATCGTGCGTTGTCTGGGAGCTTGCGGCCTGGCGCCGGTTATGATGGTTGACGATGACATTCACAGGCAGGTAAAAGCGGCCAAACTGAAACAGATTCTTAATAAATATCGGGAAGAGTCAATTGGACCGGAGGAGTAAAAATCATGGCCAAGAAAAAAATGACTTTAGACGATTTTAAGGCCATTCAGGAACGGATGGCCAAGGAGAAGGAAAAGTTTAGACTGCGCGTGATGCTATGCGGTGGTACCGCATGCCGTGCCTCCGAGAGTTTATCGGTGAAGGATGCGCTAATTGAAGAGTTGAACAAACGGGGACTCTCGGAAGAAATCCAAATTGTCGAGACCGGATGCAATGGTTTCTGCGCAATGGGACCTGTGATGATGATTCTGCCGGAGGATATTTTCTACCTGAAACTGACTCTGGAAGATATTCCCGAATTGGTGGGAAAACATTTTGTCGACGGAAAGCCGGTAGAGCGGCTTATGTATCGCGATCCTGTTACAGGTAAAATAATCCCGCGCCTTGATGATATTCCTTTCTTCGCACTCCAGCAGCCTCGCGTTCTGCGAAATAGGGGCCTGATCGACCCGGAAAAGATCGACGACTATATCTGGCGTGATGGGTACCAGGCTGCACATAAAGTTCTAACACAAATGAGTTCGGAGGAGATCATCGACCAAGTGAAAGAATCCGGCCTGCGCGGTAGAGGTGGAGCCGGATTCCCGACCGGGATGAAATGGGAATTCTGCGCCAACGCCAAGGACGACATTAAATATGTGCTCTGCAACGCGGACGAAGGTGACCCTGGAGCCTTTATGGACCGAAGTGTAATGGAGGCGGACCCGCACTCCGTGATCGAGGGCATGATCATCGGGGCAAAGGCGATAAATTCGCATCAGGGCCATATATACTGCCGCGCTGAATATCCGCTTGCTGTCAAAAGACTCAATATTGCAATCGATCAAGCACGTGAATATGGCCTGTTGGGCAAGGACATTATGGGCTCGGGATTTGATTTCGACCTCGAGATATATCAGGGCGCAGGGGCGTTCGTATGCGGTGAGGAGACGGCGCTGATGATCTCCATCGAGGGTCGACGGGGCATGCCGCGACCCAGACCGCCGTTCCCGGCAGTAAGTGGCCTCTGGGAAAAGCCTACAGTACTCAATAACGTCGAAACATGGTCAAACATTCCACAAATTATACTCAAAGGCCCGGATGAATACACTTCAATAGGCACTGAATCGACAAAAGGCACCAAGGTCTTCGCGCTCACAGGCAATGTCAACAACATCGGCCTGGTGGAAGTGCCCATGGGTACAACCATCGGACAGATCATATTCGACATCGGCGGCGGCATACCCGGTGGAAAAAAATTCAAGGCCGCCCAGCTTGGCGGCCCTTCAGGCGGGTGCCTTCCGGCCGAGCACCTGAATTTGCCCGTCGATTATGAGGCCGTCACCAAGGCGGGAGCCATAATGGGCTCCGGCGGCATGATCGTTATGGACGAAGATACCTGCATGGTGGATATGGCTCGCTACTTTATGGACTTCTGCCAGGACGAATCGTGCGGAAAGTGTACTCCATGCAGGGTGGGAACAAAGCGGATGCTCGAAATACTCGAACGGATTTGCAACGGCGAAGGAAAGGAAGGCGACATCGAGCTACTCGAGGAAATCGCACAGGATATCAAGGACTGCGCCCTGTGCGGCCTTGGGCAGACGGCGCCCAACCCGGTGCTCAGCACCATTCGCTACTTCCGTGACGAGTATGAAGCGCACATCCGTGACAAGCGCTGTCCCGCCGCGGTATGCTCGGCATTGTTCGACAGTCCCTGCCGGCACACCTGCCCGGTGGGCATGGAAATCCCGGCTTATGTCGCTCTTGTGCGAGCCAAGAGGATCGACGATGCATACAAAGTGCTCAAACGCACAAACCCGTTCCCCGCGGTGTGCGGCAGAGTTTGCGGACATCCATGCCAGTACAAATGCCGCCGTGGTCAACTCGACGAGCCGGTAGCTATTAAAAACCTCAAGCGTTTTATCACCGATAACGGAAAGAAACCCAAAGTCGAACTCTTGCCGGTAACTCGAGAAGAAAAGGTCGCAATTATCGGTGCAGGGCCATCGGGTCTTACCGCAGCCCTCGAACTTAAGAAGCGGGGTTACGCGGTAACCGTTTTAGAGGAGTTGCCCGAGGCCGGCGGCATGCTCAGGTGGGGTATTCCGGCATATCGGCTTCCGCGCGACATTCTTGCCGGAGAGATAAAGGACATACTCGACACCGGGGTGGAACTTCGTACCAAAACCTGCGTGGGCCGCGATATTAGTTTCAAGCAGTTGGAAAAGGACTACGACTTCATTTACGTGGCAGTCGGTGCTCATAAGAGCTACAAACTCGACGTGCCGGGCGAGAACGCCGACGGCGTCTTCGGCGCGGTCGAGTTCCTCAGAGCACACAACATGGGCGAAAGGGTCAAGATTGGCAAAAGCGTCGCTGTCGTAGGCGGTGGAAACTCGGCAGTCGATGCGGCTCGCACCGCCGTGAGACTGGGCGCCGATACGGTGACCATCTATTACCGCCGCGAGCGCAAGGATATGCCTGCCGAAGAAGATGAAATTAAGGCGGCTGAAGAAGAAGGAGTTCGCATCGAATATCTCGTGGTACCGGTCGAAGTGAAAACTCTGAAAGGCGAAGTTAACGGTCTTAAACTCGCCCGCATGAAACTGGGCCCGTTTGACCGCAGCGCTCGCAAGCGCCCGGAACCGATTATAGGTTCGGAGTTCAACGTGGAAGTGGATACGTTAATAGCTGCAATCGGTCAAAATGCGGATATCGAATTCTTGCCGGAAACCAGCGGTGTCGAGAATTCGAAAGTCAAAGTCAATGTGGACGCAAATCTTCGCACTTCCAACCCGAAGATTTGGGCCGGTGGAGATGTTGTAACAGGACCGGCCATGGTGATCGACGCCATCAAAGCGGGCCGGGACGCCGCCGGAGCAATTGATGAATCGATACGGGCGGCGAAGGGAGAAAGTCCATGGGCGCCACTCGAGGAAGAAAAAATCGACATTCCACTCGAAATTGATGAGGAAATCGTCGAGCAGCCTCAGGCCGCAATGCCGGAAGCGCCGCCAAAGAAGAGGCGAAAGGATTTCCGCGAGGTGGAACTTGGCTATACGTTGAAAACGGCCATCGCAGAGGCGTGTCGCTGCATGCGATGCGACGTTGAAATAGAAGAGTAGAGCGGATTTTCGAGTAAAGGAGAAAAATAAATGGTTACTTTGACAATAGACGATCAAGAGGTTCAGGTTCCGGAAGGCACTACCATCCTCGAAGCAGCACGCTCAATCGGCATTAACATACCTACTCTATGTTCGATGCCCGAGATAAACCATTATCCCGGGGCGTGTCGGGTATGTGTGGTGGAGGTGGATCGTGTACGAAACCTGGTGGCTTCCTGTGTCTACCCGGTGGCAAAAGGGATGAAGGTCAAGACCAATAGCGAGCGGGTGCGCCGCGCGCGTAAGAGCGTAGTCGAGTTCTTGCTGAGTGATCACCCACAGGACTGCAACATCTGCGTGAGAAGTGGTAACTGCGAACTACAGCAGGTGGCGGAGATGGTGGGTGTTCGTGAAATACGAGTGCCTCGAACCGATTTCACGGTACATCGCATAGACGATTCGGCGCCCGCACTGATCCGCGATGCATCCAAGTGCATAAATTGTCTGCGTTGCGTTGCCGTCTGTGCAGAGGTTCAAGGCGTAAGCCTTTTGACACCCGAAGGCCGTGGTTTCAACTCAAAAGTGGTGCCGGCTATGAGCGCCAAACTCGCGGACTCCGCTTGCACTTACTGTGGCCAGTGTGCCGTGGTGTGTCCCACAGGCGCCATCGTCGAGCGGGACGATACGGACAAAGTCTGGGCCGCGTTGGAGGATCCGACCAAACACGTGGTAGTGCAGGAGGCCCCGTCAATCAGGGCATCCCTTGGCGAGGACCTTGGTCTGCCACCTGGCACGCTGGTTACCGGCAAGATGATCGCGGCACTCAGGCGCCTCGGATTCGACAGGGTGTTCGATACCAACTTCGCCGCAGACCTCACGATTATGGAAGAAGGCCACGAGCTGTTGCACAGGGTAAAAACCGGTGGAACTCTGCCCATGACAACCTCTTGCAGCCCCGGCTGGATCAAGTTTATCGAGCATTACTATCCTCAACTCCTGGCGCATGTCAGTACCTGCAAGTCGCCTCAGCAGATGTTCGGCCCCCTGGCCAAGACCTACTACGCTGAATTGGCGGGAATCAATCCGAAGGACATCTTCGTGGTTTCCATCATGCCTTGTGTTGCCAAGAAGTTCGAAGCTGAGCGGCCTGAGATGTGCGACTCCGGCCATCGAGACGTGGATGTGGTGTTAACCACCCGGGAGTTGGCACGGATGATCCGACAGGCGGGCATCGATTTCGCGAATCTCGAAGATGAGGGATATGACCCCCCTATGGGCCAGTACACGGGTGCGGCGACGATATTCGGCGCCACCGGAGGCGTGATGGAAGCCGCTCTCAGAACCGTCTACGCGGTGGTCACCGGCGAAAGCATGCCAAGCCTGGATATTACACCGGTTCGCGGACTTGAAGGTGTCAAGGAAGCCGCGCTCGAAGTGGGCGAACTCGGCGAAGTTCGAGTGGCCGTTGCGCACGGCCTGGCCAACGCCAGGAAGCTTATGGACCAGGTAGCGGAAGGCACTTCCAAATACCACTTCATCGAGATCATGGCTTGCCCCGGCGGCTGCGTGGGCGGCGGCGGACAACCTATCCCGGTAAGTAACGAAAAACGCAGGCTGCGCGCACAGGCACTTTACCATGACGATGCAGAGGTTCAGGAGTTCAGACAGTCCCATGAGAACCCTGCGATTAAGGAGCTTTATGAGAAATTCCTGAAAGAACCGTATGGAAAATTGTCTCATAAGCTTCTTCACACGAACTACACCGAACGGGGCATTTAGCGGACCCGGCTATTGGCAGCCGCGATTCGTAATAAGGAGGCAAGTATGGCGACCAAAAATGAAATTCTGGTTGTAGACGATGACCGGGACATTCTCGATTCTCTTCGAGTGATACTCGAGGGCAACGGCTATGAGGTAAGAACGGCGAAAAACAGCAGGGAAGCCCTAACGGCACTTCAAGAAAAAAAACCGGACTTAATGCTCCTGGACATAATGATGGCCACCGAAACCGAAGGGTTCAATCTGGCTTATGAACTTCAGAAGAAACCCGAGTATGAGAACCTCCCGATAGTTATTCTGACCAGTTTTCTCGGCAAGGTGCGGGAAGAGGGCCCGGAAAAGTTCCAGCACATTTTGGGGGAACAATGGCCGGCAAAATGGCTGTTTGAAAAACCCGTGGATACAAAAAAGCTTTTGGCTAAGATCGAGGGCATTCTCAGCAAAGAGTAAAGGGTGAAGAGTAAAACCTAGAGTTGTATGGTTTGATCGATCGAACCCATACGCCTAAACCCTATACCCTGAACCTCGAGATCGGAGAACGGGCATGACGCAAACGCCGGCAGAGACAGGAACGCAAAGTGTCCCGGAAAAGTCGCATCAACGTAGTCGAACCGTTCTGGGTGAGCTGAAAGAGAAGAACTTCTGGTTCGTTAGACTCAGGTGGTTGGTGCCCCCTGGTATCGTGGCAGGTATTGGTGTGGCCAAGCTCGCAGGGGGAGATTTCGAGACGATTCCTCTCCTTTGGGTGGCCGTTTTCATTCTGATCTATAACGTAATCCTCTATCCGGTAAGTTGTCGTTTAAGGGATGAATCCTACGACCAGACCAAATATATCAACCGTTTCACTTATTGCCAGATAGCTTTCGACTATATCGCAATGTTTCTTCTCATCCACTTCACCGGTGGAGCAGCCAGTCCACTAATCTTTTTCTTTATATTTCATATTATCTTCGCCTCGATTTTTCTGCCCACGCTTTCGGCTTACGGGTTCGCCGCGCTTGCGGCGGCAGGTACGATCCTGATTGTTATCGCCGAGTACCTGGGATGGATTCCTCATCACCCGCTGATATTTCAGGGCAGGACAATAGATATTGCCGAACAACCCTTCTACGTTATGGTGGAATTGGGTTTCTTTACAGCGTCTCTGTTCATAGCCGTCTTCTCTATTACAGCCGTTATTAACATCAACAAGCGGATCCTCGACATGGGCAAACTTTCCGAGACAGTGGCGTCGCTGGATATAAAACTTAAAGTCCTTTTTAAACTCGATGCTCTCTTTACGATGATCCAGGCGATAGGATCAACCCGCAGCCTCGATCAGGTATTGAACATAGCAACCAATGAACTGGCTCCCATTATGGATGTATGCTGCACCTCGGTTAAGTTGCTCAGTGAGGACGGCAAATTTCTTCGTTATGCGGCGGCCCACGGTTTGCGCGAAGAGTCTTTCAAAGATAAGGTGGTGGAAGTGGCTAAGATCCCTCTGCATCGCCGCATAATCGACGGTGAGTCCTTTGTTACCGGCAAGGTAACCCCTCGCGAGTGGTTTCAGTTTGGGGGGT
>CAZDAF010000176.1:0-7774 GCA_964503115.1 uncultured bacterium | reverse complement strand
GCCTCTTACCGTAGGCAGATGGTCATTGGAAAGAACCACCCCTTCGTTCATGACTTGCAGGAACAATGTTGCGATTTTGTTCTCCGTATCAGTGCTGAACCGATCCTTTCTAAGTTCACTCCACATTCTGTCCGTCAAATCCAGAGGCTTTCCGGTGATATCCGATAGCATGTCGGCGAAGCGGCTTTTTAATTCTTCTTCTTGATCGGCGTAATCGTCGTCCGGTATAAACGGGAGAGGTCTAACCCTTCTGCGGCGGTAATTTGTTCGGAGGTAGCTTATGCGGTTTTTTTCCGCATCTATCCAATCCCATTCTCTCTGGAAGAAATTTCGCGTGTTTTTGAAAGAGTTCCTAAGGCGTTTTTCGATATTTTTTGCGAGAGCCGTATCGTAGTCGAAAACCGGAGGCGTTTCTTCCACCGCTTTTCCCCTTTTACCCTTGGTGGCATTCTCGTCAACGAAGAGGAAGTCTCTGGGGGCGTAAATGTCCTCCTCTGCGATATCCCCGTCGGAATAAACTCGAACTTCAGGTTCTTCCATGCGGGGGTATTGGAACAGGAAAGCCAATACCACGGCCAGCAGTACGGCAATGAACCAGCGCTGGAATCCGGGCTTGAGCAGAAACCGGTCAACCTCCAACACACCCCATAACAAACGTTGCGGTTTGATCTCGGCCTTCCGGAAAGGTTTCATATCCTTGTCTATTTTCGAAGCCACTATTTATCGTCCTGTTCGTAAGCCCTGATTATCTCCTGCACCAGCGGATGGCGCACAACGTCACGCTCGCTGAAGTAGGAGAAATATATGCCGTGGATATCGACTAGAATTTTTTCCGCATGGATCAACCCGTTTTGTTGCCCCGAAGGCAGATCTACCTGAGTTATATCACCGGTGATGACCGCTTTGGAATCGAACCCGAGCCGGGTTAGAAACATTTTCATCTGGGCGGCGGTGGTGTTTTGAGCTTCGTCCAAAACTACGAAAGAGTCGTTTAGAGTTCTGCCGCGCATAAAAGCCAACGGCGCCACTTCGATGATACCCTTGTCGATATATGCCTGGGCCTGGTCGAGATCCATCATATCATGCAGCGCATCGTAAAGCGGTCTCAAATAGGGATTTACCTTTTCGATCATGTCCCCCGGCAAAAACCCGAGTTTCTCACCTGCCTCGACCGCGGGTCTGGTCATGATGATTCTATCCACAACCTTGCGCTGAAGGCTCCACACTGCCATGGCCATTGCCAGGTATGTTTTACCCGTCCCCGCAGGTCCTATGGCGAAAACCATGTCCTTTTCGTTTATCGCCCGCACGTACTCTCTTTGGGCCGGGCTTTTTGGTGTGATGACCTTTTTGCGGCCTTTCAGGAAAAGACCTTCCCTGGCGAGTTCGGTGGCCGTGGCTCCTCCTTCGTCGCTCCAGCGTGCCAGCGGTGTGACGTCTTGGGGGGACAAGGGGTGACCGGCCTCCAATAGGTTATATAGATCCTCGATGACCTTACGGGCCTTTTTAACGTTTTCGAGGTCGCCGAAAATGGACAACTCGTTCCCGCGCGGGCTGATGACCACGCCGGTCTCTTCCTCGATGTGACGCAAATTGCTATCGTGCTCTCCGCATAGCACCTGGAGGTGCTTGGGGTCTTCAAGAACCACGCGCTCCTCGCCGGCGGCGTTTTTCCTGACGTTCCTCACGGTGTCGGGTTTCCTTCACGATCTAAGGAAGTCTTCGCGGCGTCGCCAAGCAGGTAATGCGAGCCCGAGTCCTCGATCAGGTAGGAAAACGGTTCCCGGCCTAGCGGCTGAACGTCGCCGGCGCGAACGAGTTTCTCTTGTACCAGCAATTCAAGTTTGTCAGGGTAATAGCCGTGCCGAAGCTTGTATACTTCAAGCGCCTGGCGCACGCGGTTTTCCCTGGCTTCCGTAAGTATTGTCGAAATGGGATTAACGGACTCCTCGGAATGCGCCAGAGGCGCCGCAAAATTCCACACCGATTGCCCGACCCTTATCGCCAATACTCCGGCAGCCACGGCCAGGAGCATGAGCAAAGCCACCAACGTAACCGTTGTGAGGCGCTCGGGTCGCTGAGTCTCGTCACGATCAGCGCCGGCAGGTTTCTTCTCCCTTACTATAAAGCGATTCATGCGCATCCACGCAAGATGCTTCATCGCGTCGAATTTCGGCTGGTTGGAGGAGATAATAATGTCTTTGAGCGTTTTGCGACCATCGATCAGGTCATACACTTGCCTCATTTCCGGTTCCATTTGTTCCAATTCTTCGGAAGAGCGGTCCTCCTGACTGTAAACGTCATCGAGTGAGGGCAGAAGCTTCCTTACTCCAGGTCCCTCATCTACTATGCGCAGCCCTTCCATCATGATTGACTCTGCCGGAATGGGCGACACAAGCTGCTTATCCCACTGGAGGAACTTCTGCTGAAAAGCGTAAGTGCCCGATTTCCAGTCGAATATCTCGTAAACAATCTCCGAGAAGTGACGGGTGACTATTTCTCTCAAGGTAGCCGGGTCGATATGTCCGTCGCTCACGAGCACGGCAGGCAATGGTTTCAGCGTCTCCTGAACGCGTTTGAGAGCGGCATCCAGTTGATCGCGGCCGAGCATGCCGATACGCACAAGTCGCTCATCGAGACTTACGGTTTCTTCTCCACCGTGTGCGTTGACTATCATGCCATCGACAAACGCGATTTCGGCACGGCGTTTGTCATCCTCGACGGAGAGCACTCCCGTTTTCTTTTGGGTACCGATCATCTGAAGAATTTCGGCTATTCCGAAATCACGCAATGTGCCCGTCAACGCCATTTATCTCTCCTGCTACCGAGATATAACACACCTCTCCTTTCTCCCCTCGCAATGTATTATTTTGAGGGAACAAGGCTCCGGTCACCCCGAATAGATGTTTCTCTATTTAGCAATATTAGCAAGAAATGGTAAAAATCGCCACTTAAATTCGGTATTAGTTCCGGAATTCAGGGGTTCAAGGGGTCAAATAAATAGTGCGAAGCACAAAAAATGAAATAACTTCGCGCCGGCAATCGACGACGATGGTCAGGTTACTCGAAGACGATGGCCTCGAACCGCAGCAAAGTAACTTCCGGATCATTGTAACAATTCGGTCTGAGACCTGCCTTGTGACTGCACAGGTTGGCGAGGAGAGTTTTTCGATCCCAACCCGTTTCGGTGGCCACCTGTGGTAAATACACACCGCTTTTCATCCCTTTTCGCACTATCACTCCGTCCCTGCCCAGCTTGATGTCCGAAGGGCTACCTACCGGTTCCGGCGGAGTCAACACGCTCACTTCGACGGATATTTCTCGAAGTTCATCCGGCCTGATAGGCGCAAAACGCCTGTCGTAAGTCGAGGCGCTGACCGCCATTTCCCGCACGCATTTCCACAGCGGCTCGCGAGCTATTATATGTCCTATACAGCCTCTCAGCCGACCGTGTTTGCGAAAAGTGACAAACGCCGCGCCGATTTCACGAAGCGTTCCTTCAGGAACGTCGAATTCAGGCACCTTACGATCACGCACCCATAACACGAGCGTTTTGCGTGCAATGTCCAGAAGTATTTGTTTTTCTTTTTCGCTTAGCGAAAACGCCGTTGTTTTGGAGGCGGTCGCTTGCGATTCGACTCTCGGCCCGGCGCCGGGGTCCGATTTTCCTGCATCGCGCTCCTTACAACCCAATATCGCTAAAAGGGCCAGGGCCACAATTGCCGGATATGCCCGGCGCCACATCGTCACGGTTTGTCCTCTTTCGGCGGATTTTTAGAGAAAAGCGCTACCGCGCAATATCCCACAACTTGATCCTTTTTACCCGCCGTGTCTCCCGAGTTGGCATGTTTCAACACCCGGGCCTTGCCGCCGCCGCGTAGTTTCAAAAGATGCATCAAGGCTAAAACCGGCCCATAGCCGCAAAGCTCCGCCTTACCGGTACGCAAGTCCTCCACAAGCGCAAGATCATCGAGGTTTATTATATGGGTCAATGTTCTCGAATCGATTGCGTTTGCCTGATCGTAAGGGTGTTTATGGCTCATATCGCTCGATGCTATGTACAGTACGCGACGATCGCCGAGGACGTCGTACAAGTCTTCGGCCAGTCGCCTGGCCATTCGCGGCGTCTGGTCGCCCATCATCAACGGAATAATCTCGATATTATCGCCAAGCGCCACTTGGAGGAAAGGCAGCATAACTTCCATCGAATGCTCTCTGTAATAAATACCTTCCTTGTAAAACACCGCCGGGTCATTTTCCATAAGCAGCTTGACGCTTTTTCGATCCACGGGAACCATGCCGAGGGGCGTTTTGTAAGCATCGACATCGAGCGCAAGCACGCCACGGAACCTTGTGTAATGACTGGGAAAAAGTATCACCACGCGCCGGAAAGAATCGCGGGACAGATTTTTGTATATATAGGCCGCTACCGGACCGGAGTATATGTATCCCGCATGCGGGCTGACAACGCCGACAAGGTTGGAACCCAGCGGCAAATCCGGTGTTTTATCAAAAAATTCCGCTATCATTTCCCTGATCGCCGTCGGATTGGAAGGATAAAAAGCACTCGCCACTACGGGACCAAGCACTTTATCGAATTTGGGTTGTTCTTTCTCGCCATCCTTCTTTTCACAACTTAATATAAGCGCGCAGATAACCGCTAATAAACCAAGTGCGATGGTGATCCTGGAAAACTTCATTCTACTTTACCTTCGGTTTGGGAGTGATCGGTTCCCAGTGGTTGGCTTCGGTTGCGGAACCCTCCTGCTTATCGCGTATAACCCGAGGTCTCCAGATAGCCGCCGCCGCAGCCACTGCCGACGCGAAGCGTCCGAAACTGCGCCTGCTCCATCGAGGTGGAGCTTCTCCATGCGCCGCCGGCCGATTTTTCTCTTTTGTGCTCATTTCCAAATCCCCGCTATCGATACGCCGCAATCGGGGCACCGGCCGTTCACCAGCCGGTTGGATTTCACCACATACCCGACGCGGGATATGAGAATAGCGCCGCAACCGGGGCAACGAGTGTCCTCGTCCACTCCGGGTACGTTCCCTACATAAACGTAACGCAAACCTTCCTTCCCGGCGACGTCTCTGGCCGCCTCGATGGTCGCGCTCGGCGTCGGGTACAGATGCCTCAATCGGTATCGCGGGAAAAAGCGAGAAAAATGCAGCGGCACATCCGGGCCGAGCGTTTTTACAATCCAGGCGCACATATCGCGTATAAGGGTCAGGTCATCGTTTAATGTGGGAATGATGAGGTTGGTGATTTCGATAAATACTCCTTCTTCACGCATGATTTCGAGCGTTCGGAGCACCGTTGCCAGGTCGCCGTCGCACACGTCGCGGTAAAATTGCTCGGTAAAGCCTTTCAGGTCCACGTTCGCGGCGTCCGTCACGCGGCATAATTCCCTGAGCGGTTCTTCGTTTATGTACCCCGCCGTTACCTGCACGTTTTTCAAGCCCGCTTTATGGGCCAATGCGCTCGAATCGCGGGCGTATTCAAAAAAAGTCATCGGCTCGGAATAGGTATAAGCCACCGACATGCATCCGTACGTCTTTGCGGCTCTTACTACCGCTTCGGGCGGCAGATCGGTGTTGCGCGTATCCTCCGGTTCCCGCTGCGATATATCCCAGTTCTGGCAATGCTTGCAATGCAGGTTGCAACCGGCGGTGGCGATACTGAAAATTCTTGTGCCCGGCAGAAAATGGAATACGGGTTTCTTTTCGACCGGATCCACATGCACGGCGCAAGGTTTGCCGTAAACAAGAGTTATCAACTTGCCGTCGATATTCACCCTTACGCGGCAGTCGCCTCGTTCGCCCGGTGCGAGTTCGCACTCCTTCGGGCACAGCTTGCATCTGACTCTCGATGCCTTCACGGCTTGAGCGCCTCCTCCCAGTAGTCGGCCTCGCGCCCGCTCAAGCTGCCCCGGTCTATCAACTTGAGCACCTTTTCTATGTCCACCTTGGGATGTGACTCCCGCGGCACTACATCCCTGCGCACATCGCGTATAACCGCAACGGACAATAACAGCGTTACCGCCACCGCCGCCAAAAGCGGCGTATCGCCACGCTTTCGAGAACGTTTTTCCCCGTTTATGGATGTGTTATCAGAGGTCATGGCAGGTTCTCTATATTAGTATTCTCAAGATGTGCGTCGATTTCAACTCGATTCAATATTTCAACCGGGTTTCCCGTAGAAAGCGTCTTTACCGATGATCAATCGGGGTTTGGCAATTCAAGCACAATAACGGGCCTCTCCCGGTATATTTCCCTGCATTTTATGAACATTTCTCGTAAGATTTCAATCTTTTCTTGCGATAGATCGAGGTATCCGTACGGTTTTTTAATTCTTTCCCATTCCTTGAAGTTGAAGAATATATGAGTGATGCTGTTTTTACGCATGGTGGCCATCAACTCATCGACGTTTTTCGATTTATCGAGCCAGGGTTGCATCACGTGGATGTCACCCGCGCCGCTGAGCCGATATGGGATTTGGAAATATAGTCCTGAAGTCTGGCCGATCATAAGTATATTGTTTTGCGGAGAAAGATGTTCATTCACAAATTGCGCGCCTGCATAGTAATCGAGCCTTTTCCGCAAATAAGTGTCGCGCGAAAATTCGCCTGCCAGATACTTGGCGGCTGTAAGGTCCCCCGCCCAATAAAAGGCCGGCAGGAAAGTTGCCACGGCTTTTAGGTTCCAGGCTATGCCCGCCGCCAGGAGCAATGCGAGTATGGTCTCGAGTCGCGCATATTTTTTTACGATTTGTGCGATAAGCGCTCCCATAATAAGGCCCGCCATAAGCATTGCAGGATAAAGAAATCGCAGTATTTTTGATTGAGGATACCATAAGAAAAAGTACACCAGCGTCATGAAGGCCACGGCGCACAACCGATGTCTGCCCGCAAGAGCTATCAATAAAACCGGGGGGGCGAATGCCATTATTATTCCGGGCGATGATCCCGCCGATCCGAAGCTTTCGGGCTTTGAATAAAGGTCGATAAGCACGCGAAATACGTCCGTAATTTTATACTTGCCCGCGCCGCTTTCTCTTGCCAGATATGAGAAAGCCTCGATACTTCCGGGGGTGGAACCGAAAAGAGACGGCAAAGCCGGATATACGGGATTTCCGAGTACGATCCAGTTCCTGATATACCAGGGAGCCGCAACAATCGCCGCCGTGCCGGCAAAATACAGGATGAAGCGTAATTTGGATTTTATATCCCCGGGGTGAACAAGAGCAATCCCCACCATAAAAACGGGGATCAGATAAACCCCGGTGTACTTGCTCCCGGCAGCAACTCCGACAAACAGGCCGCACAGCAAAGCCCACGTCCGTTTCGGGTGCTCCGATTGGATTTGGAGCAAACAATAAAGCCCGAGGGCGGCAAAAAGCGTCACGCCCATGTCGATGGCAGCCATGGCGCTCATCATCGCCACGCCGGGTACCGATCCGATTATGGCCAGGCTGAACCACCCGGAGGAGGAGTTATCTCCCGAAATCAGTCGAGCCATGGGAAAAATAAGGGCAAGGCACATTATCGAAAATGCGAAATGTATCACCTTGGGCATGCCGGGCCCGCCGAAAGACAAACCCACTCCATATAAAAGGTTGATATAGTATGGAAAGCATGAATGCGCCGCGTGCGGTTCCGGATAGATCGTTCCTTTCATCAGAAAAAGGTTGGGGAATCCCAGTTGATAGTACCTGGCATCGAAAAACAATTCCGGGAAAATCAAACCGATGCCCGCGACGATCCAGAAAACGGTC
>CAZDAF010000175.1:0-7868 GCA_964503115.1 uncultured bacterium | reverse complement strand
GTTGCGGATTTTCGGGCATTTATGATACTAATGTGTCGATGAATTATTTCAGGCTATTTGCGTTGGCGACAATTACGGTCGTTGCGGTCTCTTTCGGCGCCTGCCATTTGGAGCAGGTGGGACGTCATCCCACCGATTGGCTTGTCGAGCGCCTCCGTGGCGAGCCGGATACGCTCAACCCTCTGACCAGCACCGACGCATACTCGAGCTCCATACTCGACAACATCTATGAACCCCTCCTGCAACGTAACCGCGATACGCTTGAGTTGGAACCGTTGCTGGCGGAGAGTTGGGACATCAGCGAAGACGGGCTGACGATAACCTTTCACATGCGCAAGGATGTTCGATTCACCGACGGCACTCCCGCCACCGCCCATGATGTCGAATATGCTTACCGGAAAATTATGGATACTAAAGTTGATTGCCCGCACCAGCGCAATTATTACCGCGACGTGAAAGATGCCAAAGTGCTCGATGATCATACTATCAGATTTACATATAAAGAACCGTATTTCCGCGCGCTCGAAATATGCGGTTATACTCCATGCCTTCCCAGGCATCTGTTCGAGCAAGAGGAAGATTTCAACAAAAGCCGACTCAATCGCGAGCCGATCGGCACAGGACCGTATAAGTTCAGCGAATGGATCACCGGCCGGAAAATCGTTCTCGAAAAGAATGAAGACTACTGGGGCGACAAGCCTAAGATCAAGCGCAGGCTGTACAAATTCATCAACCTAGACAGTACCGCGCTTATCGAGCTGAAAAAGCGCCACCTGGACTTGATGGGCCTGCGAGCGCTTCAATGGGTCAAGCAAACCAATAAGCCCCGCTTCAAAAGGGCGTTCAGGAAGGAAAAATATTACACGCCCAATTATAACTACATCGGTTGGAATATACGAAGACCTTTGTTCAAGGACAAACGCGTCCGGCGAGCGATGACCATGCTTGTGGATCGGGAAAAGATACTAAAAACCATCCTTTTCGGGCTCGGCGAGGTTGTCACCGGCCCCGCTTATGTAAACAGCCCTTATTACGACCACGACATAAATCCATGGACTTACGATCCCGCCGGTGCGAAAAAGCTCCTCGAAGAAACCGGCTGGGCGGATCACGACGGCGACGGCATTCGTGACAAGGACGGAATATCATTCAAGTTCGAGTTTCTCATATCCTCCGGCAGCACATTCGCAGACCAGCTAAGCACGGTGCTTCAAGGGGAACTTGCCAAAGTCGGTATACGCATGGAAGTCCGAAGGCTCGAATGGGCGACTTTCCTGAAATTGATTGAAGAACGCGATTTCGACGCGGTAACTCTGGGCTGGTCGTTAGGTGTCGAGACCGACCCGTTCCAGTTATGGCATTCGACCCAGGCCGACCAGGGGTCGAACTTCGTCGGGTTTGAAAGCGAGGAGACGGACGACATCATCGTCAAGAACCGCCGCACGTTCGATCTCGATGGACGGATTGAACTGATGAAACGATTCCATGCCATCCTCCATGACGAGCAACCTTATACCTTCCTTTTCTGCTCGCCTTCGCTGGTGGTTATACATAATCGTTTCGACAACGTATTGGTTCACAAGCTTGGGCTTGACGTGAGAGAATGGACCATCAATCGCGCATGGAGCGAGGAGTGATTAGATGGGAAGCTATGTGCTGAAACGGCTGCTGCTCATCTTTCCGACTCTGTTCGGTATTACAATCATAACTTTTATTGTGATACACCTTACTCCGGGCGATCCGGCGGAACTCAAAGCCAAAGCAGGTGAGTTGGGCGCGAAAAATCCTTTAACAAAGGAGATGATCGAGGAGACTCGTAAACTCTACGGCCTCGACAAACCGCTCCATGTGCAATACGGCATATGGATTAAACGACTTGTAACTCTTGATTTGGGCGATAGTTTCAAGGACTCAAGACCGGTTCTGGACAAGATCAGGGAAGCGGCGCCTATAACCATTCTACTTAACGTCATAAGCATCTTTTTGATCTACCTGATAGCCGTTCCAATCGGGGTGCTCAGTGCGATCAAAAGGCGTACTTTTGTCGACAACCTTCTCACCGTGGTGCTTTTTGTGCTTTACAGCCTTCCCGGGTTCTGGGTGGCGCAGGTATTGATAACGTATTTGGCCGGCGGAGATTATCTCGACATCTTTCCGGCCTACGGGCTTCACTCGGATGGTGTGGGAGCGTACGGGCGCTGGACTTGGCTTGCGGATTCGACATGGCACCTGGTGCTGCCCGTCTTTTGTCTTACATATGGCGGGTTGGCGTACCTCAGCCGCATGGAGCGCGTAGGGATGCTCGAGGTGATCCGACAGGATTACATCCGTACCGCTCGCGCCAAGGGACTCAGCGAGAGCGTAGTCATCTTGAAGCACGCCTTCCGAAACAGCCTCATACCCATACTTACACTCATGGCCGGGCTATTGCCGGCGTTGCTTGGCGGGTCGGTTATCATCGAGCAGATTTTCAATATTCGGGGTATGGGATGGATGACCTTCGAGGCCATCCTGAATCGGGACTACCCGGTGATAATGGGAGTATTCACCTTAAGCGCACTTCTTACCCTGTTTGGGCTTTTGATGTCGGATCTCATGTACGCTTTTGTGGACCCTCGCATCAGCTTCGAGGAGAGCGAAGGTGGCTAGCGCCGGAACAACGGGGCGAGGCTACTGGGCCGAAACGTGGCGGCAACTCAAGAAAAACCGCCTGGCCATGATTGGGCTGGTGATCGTGGTGGCGATGTTCGTCGTGGCTATATTCGCGCCTCTATTGGCGAACGACCGGCCTCTGGCGATGAAAACCGGCGACGGGTGGCGCTTTCCGGCTTTCAAAAACTTTTTACCCGAGCAGTGGGATCGGGCATATCGGGATACGGACTGGTCCAACCCCGAAGAAAAATGGGGAACCATCGAACGTCGGATAATGCCTCCTGTGCCGTATTCCCCGGATCGAATCGAGCTGTCGCAATTTTACGAATCGCCGAGCCGCCGCCATTGGCTCGGCACGGACGACCGTGGTCGAGACCTTTTGAGCCGCCTTATATGGGGCAGCCGCATAAGCCTTTCGGTGGGGTTCGTCGCGGTGGGCATCGCCGTGCTTATCGGGATACCCATAGGCGCCCTTGCGGGATACCATGGCGGATTGGTGGACGCGGTAATACTTCGCATTATCGAAGTGATCATCTGTTTCCCGACATTTTTCCTTATACTGGCCATACTTGCCTTCTTGCCGCAAAGCATTTTCAACATTATGGTGGTCATTGGCATAACCGGTTGGGTCGGCCCCGCGCGTCTTATCCGCGGCGAGTTCCTCAAGATGCGAAAGCTCGAGTACGTCGAAGCCGTGCGCGCGTTGGGAGCTTCGAGCGCCAGGGCGATCTTTCGGCACGTACTACCGAACGCCGTGGCCCCGGTGCTGGTTACCGCCACCTTCGGAGTTGCCAGCGCAATACTTTACGAAAGCTCGCTCTCATTCCTGGGCTTCGGGGTACCGCCTCCGACACCGAGCTGGGGCGAAGCTATCAGCCAGGCGCAGAACTTCATCGACGCATGGTGGTTGACACTTTTCCCAGGCTTTGCCATATTTTTGACTGTGACCGCTTACAATCTTGTAGGCGAGGGGTTCCGTGACGCGACCGATCCCCGCCTCAGGGGTAACGAGGGAGAAAAATAATGGACGACGAAAAGGACAAACTGTTTCAGCCTCCGCAAGGAGACCCGGAAGAAGTTAAAGTCGTGCAGGACATTTTTGATATGCCTGTGCAGGAATCCGGCGGCGATAATGTTTTCGAGCAAGACCTCTTCGGCGCTCCACCTCCACCTCCCGCGCCGGAAGCGACCCCTGTCGCACCGCCCGAACAACCGCCGCCCGCTGAGCCTGAACCAAATATTTCTTCCGAACCGGAGCCGGCGATACCGTCACCGCCTCTCGAAACTCCGCCCGCCGAGGCGGATTCGGACGTCAAAGTGGTGGGGTTCGACGATTTCGACAAACTCGAATCGTCGGAGGGGCTGAGCGTTGAGGGCACATCGTTCCCGCCGGGCACTCACACGGAACCGACAGACAAAGAGGAAGATGAAGATATGCCCGAGATCATTTCAACCGGTCCGCCCCCGCAAGCCGCTCCATCGGAAGAAGCGCCTGCACCGGCCGAGCCGGAATCGCCCACTGTCGAAACCGCTGAAGATGTGGAGGATGCGGAACCGGCAGCGGTGGATGAAGATATCCCCATCCAGCCGGCAGCCAACCCGATAGTCTTCAAGGCTGCCAAAGCCAAGGAAGGCCCCAAAGCAGTGCAACAAACTCAGGATTTCATCGAGCACCTCGACGGCATGGACAAGGGTTTTCTCGACTCGGCGGACATCGAGCGTGCCGTACAGATAATCGATAATTTGCAGGAAGAAATTCGCAAACTTACCGAGCGCGTCGAGGCGCTGGAAGCACGTCTGAAGTGAAACCGTGACTCTGCTCGAAGTTCAATCGCTGCGTACCGTTTTCGACACCGATGAGGGTTCCTTCGCTGCGGTGGACGATTTGAGTTTTCGGATCGACCGCGACTCGACCTTGGGACTTGTGGGTGAAAGCGGCTGCGGGAAAAGCGTGAGCGCATTATCCATACTGCGCCTGGTGCCGTCCCCGCCGGGGAAAATCGCAAGCGGCAAGGTACTGCTCGACGAGACGAACTTGCTCGATCTCCCCGAGCGGGAAATGCGCAAGATCAGGGGCAACCGGATTTCCATGATTTTTCAGGAACCCACTTCGAGCCTTAACCCGGTGTTCACTATCGGCAACCAGGTGGCCGAAGCGGTACGGCTGCACCAGGGCGTGAACCGCAAACAGGCGAAGGATCGCGCCGTCGAAATGCTGAAGCTCGTGAAGATTCCCGAGCCGGAGCGCCGCGCTCGCAGTTACCCTCACCAGCTTTCGGGAGGAATGTGCCAGAGGGCAATGATTGCGATGGCGTTGGCGTGCCGGCCGGATGTGCTTATCGCGGATGAGCCCACGACCGCATTGGACGTCACCATCCAGGCGCAGATATTGGACCTGATAGCGGAGTTGCGCGAAGAACTGAACATGGCGGTGTTGCTCATCACACACGACCTCGGGATCGTTGCCCAGAACGTGGATCGTGTACTGGTTATGTACGCGGGCGCCGAGATGGAAGAAGCGGATGTCGAAGAACTCTTCGATAACCCGCGTCACCCTTACACAAAAGGGCTTCTGGCAAGCCTCCCTCGCGTCGAGGCGCGTGGTGGAAAATTGCCGGCGATACCGGGAATGGTTCCCGGCCTCAACGAATTGCCCGCCGGATGCCTGTTCCAGGATCGCTGTACCGAGGTATTCGATAAATGCCGTGCCGAAAAGCCGCCACTGTTCGACGTCGGTGGCGATCATTTTTGTCGTTGTTGGAAATGCGAATGAACCTGCTGGAAGTGCAAGACCTGGTTAAATATTTCCCGTTGCGGGGAGGTGTGTTCGGAGGCGCCAGAGCGTACGTTCGCGCGGTGGACGGCGTCAGCATGAGCGTCCGAAAGGGCGAAACGATGGGGCTGGTGGGCGAAAGCGGTTGCGGAAAAAGCACTCTGGGCAGAACCGTTCTGAGGCTGATAGACCCCACCGGCGGCAGGGTCATCTTCGACGAGCGCGATATCACGGACCTGAAGGGAGAGGAACTTCGGCGCTACCGCAAGCGGATGCAGATTATATTCCAGGATCCGTACGGCTCCCTCAACCCGCGAATGACCGCCGGGAATATTATAGGCGAGGCGCTCCATATTCATAAGCTGGCGAAGGGAAAGGAACTGAGGGAAAAAGTCGCCCGACTGCTCGAAATGGTGGGATTGCTCCCGGAGCATTCAAACCGCTACCCGCATGAATTCAGCGGTGGGCAACGGCAAAGAATCGGGATAGCCCGCGCGTTGGCGGTGAATCCGGAGTTTATCGTTGCGGACGAGCCGATAAGCGCGCTCGACGTCAGCATCCAGGCACAGATAATCAACCTGATGATGGAATTGCAGGAAAAACTGGGGCTGACATATCTCTTCATAGCCCACGATTTGAGAGTGGTGGGCCATTTGGCGACGCGGGTAATGGTCATGTACCTTGGCCGCATCGTCGAGGTGGCGCCCGTCGAGGAGCTGTTCTCGAACCCGCTGCATCATTACACTACTGCGCTGCTTGATGCAGTGCCCATGCCCGATCCCAAAGCTAAACAAGGGGAAAAACACTCTATCGAAGGTGATGTGCCCAGCCCCGTGGACCCGCCCCAAGGGTGCAGGCTCCACCCGCGTTGCCCGGCGGCTAAGGCCGATTGTCGCACCGCCATGCCGCCGCTCGAACCCATAGCCGGCAACCCCGAGCACCTCGTGGCATGCCACTTCCCGCGAGAATAGACAACCGGCAACTATCAATTTGAATTGCTGATTGCTGATTTCTCATTTTACATTGAAGCCGTTCACTCAAAATTCACCTTGGTCACGATGTTATATTGGTGAAGTTTGTTGAACAGCGTCTTGTAGCTTACTCTCAGCGCCCTTGCCGCCATACGCTTATTTCCATCGCATTCTTCCAGGGTATTTATTATCAACTCCCGTTCCGCGGCTCGAGCGGCTTTTTTCAGGGGCGTCGTGCTCCGCGGCGGCGCTTTTACGCCTTTGGACACGGGTTCGATGCCCATGACCTCGTCCGTTGAAGGAGGCGTTTCCGGAGAAGGCATTACGCCTGCGATGACGTAGCGCTCGACCGTCTTTTCGAGCTCCTTCAAATTGCCCGGCCACGAATATCCCGCCAGCCGGTTCAGAATGGTTTCACTGAATATTATCGGCCCACGGCGATGGACGCGGCGATATTTTTCGAGAAAGAAATTTATCAACTCGGGTATATCTTCTTTTCGGTCACGCAAGGAAGGCAGATGAATCACCGTCTGGGAGATGATCGAGTACAGGTCTTCCCTGAAAGATCGCGCCCTGATACGTTCGGGGAGATCGACTTCGGTGGATAAGACAAGTCTTGCGTCCCACGGAACGCTCATCTCGGCGCCCAATGGTTGCAACAACCCATCCGTGATGCATTTCACAAGCCGCATTTGCGCACCGAAACCCATAGAGTCGATATTCTCAAGGAAAAGCGTGCCGCCGCCCGCAAGTTCCGCCTGGCCGGACTTATGCACCATGCCGCCCGCTACCGCGCCTTTTTCAAAGCCGAATATCTCCGATTCGAGCAGGTGGGGTGGTAAAGTCGAGCAATCGACTTCGACAAAAGGGCCGTCGCGGCGTATGCCGTTGAAGTGCAGCGTTCTTGCAACAAGCTCGACCCCCGAGCCCGTTTCGCCACGAATGAGCACCGGCTGCGTTGAGCGGGCCAATTCCTTTATCAAAGCCGCAGGCAGCGGATGATCTTCCTGGCCAAGCACCTGGGGCTTCAGGAAAAGCACCTGATTTAACAGAGCTTGCGCCTCGGCGGCCTTGTTGACCGCAGTTACCAGCCTGTCGGGCATGATAGGCAGCAGGGTGTAGTCGAAAGCCCCGGCAGCGATGGCGTCGGCCACAACATCCATCTGATCGCTAGGCACAATGGCTACAACGGGCGGATCCGTTCCCCTCGATGTCAAAAGTCTGAGCGCGCTATCCACACCCTCGGAAGCAACCCGCGCGTCGAATATGACCAGGTGCTGCTCGGGCTTGGCTGTCCTTTCGTGAGCCTCTTGCGGCGTAAGCACATGCGTCCACTCATGGCCGGGCAGAGCGTCCATCACCTCGGTACGCAATGTCATATCTTCAGAGACCAGCAATATGTTTAACTTATCCACTGCAGGCGTTTTTCCCCAGATATTTCACATATCTTCAACAATGTGTCAAATATTTGA
>CAZDAF010000174.1:0-7887 GCA_964503115.1 uncultured bacterium | reverse complement strand
GCTTGATCTCCTTTACGTCCCTTGTCTTCGATGGGGGACTCTTCCTTCGTTTTATTCCATAATGCGATTGCAAATACCCTCCAACTGATCCTTGTTGGAGAACTTTATCTCGAGACGTCCGCCGCGCTTGCCCATGCGAATGACTATCTTGGTTCCGAGAGCGCGGCTGAGTCTTTCTTCCAGGTCTTCAATAGCGGAAGCGGTTCGATTTTCTTCGGCGCCCTCAGCCTTGTTTTTGGGCTTTTCGCTTTCCTTTTCGATAATTTTTCTCGCGAGCAATTCCGCTTCCCGGACGCTCAATTTGGAGTCGATTATTTTTTTATGTAATTCCCTGCGGGCGGCGCCCCCGAGTTGCAGCAGCGCCCTCGCGTGACCGGCGCTGATGTTGCCCCAGACGATATCGTCCTGGATGCTCGCTTCGAGCTTTAGCAACCTCAACGCGTTTGCGACGGTGCTGCGGTCCACCCCGACTCGCGCGGCGACTTCCTCCTGCCGCAAGCCGAACTCATCCGCCAGCATACGGTAAGCCCGGGCCTCCTCGACGGGGTTGAGGTCCTCGCGTTGAAGATTTTCGGCAAGCGCCATTTCCAGCGCTTCCCGGTCGGACATCTCCCGAACGATCACCGGCACGCTGTCCACTCCCGCTTTCTGTGCCGCTCGCCACCGCCGCTCGCCCGCCACCAGTTCGAAGGGAGTTTCCGTCCCATCGGGCGCAGGACGAACTATAAGCGGCTCGATTACTCCCTGGCTACGGATGCTTTCCGCAAGCTCCTCGATCAACTCCTCTTCAAAAGCGATACGCGGCTGAAAACGTGACGGGCTGATCTGCTCTATTCCCACCGAATTTGTACGCGTCGCACCCTTCGCAGCGCCGCCTTCGGCGCCCGGAATGAGCGCACCCAGCCCTTTGCCAAGAGCCTTACGCGCACTCACCGCAAATCTCCATTAAAAAACATCATTATATCGACTCACCCGGCTCACTCAATATAGCCGAATTTGTGGAAGTTTCAAACTCTGTTTCCCCCCCATGCCGGACAATCAGTATTCGCACCAAAGTCCGTTTTCACGGCAGCAATCCACGCTCGCGCCGGTCGAAATAGTCACGGGTCAGACTAAGCACCACGGGCAACAACAGCAATGTCGCAAGAAGGTTCGGAACCGCCATCAGGGCGTTGGATATATCGCTGAAATTTATTATCGCATCGAACCACGCAGCTCCCTTGAAATCCGCCATATATGCTCCAATGAAACAGAGAACAACGAAGAACAGTTTATAAGGCATTACCAGAACTCGCCCACCGATGTACTCCGCCGCCTTCTCGCCGTAATACGACCATGCCAGGCAGGTGCTATATGCAAAGAAGAAAACCGCAATCGTCACAATGTATCCGCCGTATTTATGCAACCCGACAGTAAAGGCTTGCTGGGCCAACGCCGCTCCGGTCAGAGGATTTCCGGCGGCGTCCAGTCCCTCGGTTTTCCACATGCCCGTTACAATAATCACTGTCGCCGTCATTGTGCAGACCACTATGGTGTCGATAAACGGTCCGAGCATCGCCACCAATCCCTCACGCACCGGTTCCTTGGTCTTCGCCGCCGAATGCGCGATAGGCGCCGACCCCAGTCCCGCTTCGTTGCTGAAAATCCCACGACGTATTCCCCACGACAGGGCGAACCACACTGCCGCGCCTTTGAAACCGCCGACTACGGCAGTGCCGGTAAAAGCGCTCTTCACTATAAGCGCCAGCGCCACCGGGACAGCCTTTGCGTTAAGCAGCATTACTCCTATCGCACCCAAAACATACAGAACACACATGAGCGGCACTATGCGACCCGCAACTTCACCGATGCGACGTATTCCGCCGATTATCACGAGAAAAACAAGAGTCGCTATTAACAAACCCGTCACCCAAGGCTGAATGCCAAGTGTCCGGTGAAATTCGCATGCCACCTGGTTGGTCTGGAAAAGATTGGCCATTCCGAAGCTCGAGAAGATAACGGCCACCGCGAAAAATATGCCCAACGGCTTCCATTTTTTCCCGAGACCGTCCTCGATATAATACATCGGTCCGCCGCGTATATTCCCGTCGAGTTCCACCCGGCGGTATTTCATGGCAAGCAAACAAGTGCAGTATTTGGTGGCCATTCCAAAGAGGCCCGTCACCCACATCCAGAACACCGCGCCGGGGCCTCCGGTACGTATGGCTATGGCCACGCCTGCGATGTTCCCCAACCCGATGGTGGCGCTCAATGCGGTCGAAAGGGCCTTGAAATGGCTCAGTGAACCTTCGTCATGAGGATCGTCAAACCTGCCCGTAACAAGATTGACGCCATGCCCGAAGCGCCTGATTTGTATAAACTTCGTCGCTATCGTAAATCCCAAAGCAAATATCACAAGTACCGGCGCCAGAGCGTATGGGCCCCATAACGTTCCGGCTATCCGCCCCAAAAACTGTTCAATTTGTTCAATAGCGCTTATCGGTTCCATGGCTGTCCAATCTCTCCTATCATTGTGATACTCAAAAATTGAGGTTAATGGGAATCTTAGGTCAAATCATGGTGTCGTGTCAAGGCGGATGCTCTCAGGGGATACGCAGTCATGATTTACCTGCCGATGTGTATTGTTTCAGTAAGGTTTTGTCATGGCGATTTCTTGTTTGAATTGAAATGAGAAAGAGATTGTGCCACAATAATGTATTAAGTTAAAGGTAGGTGATTGTGATGGATACAAACAGGATAGTGGTTGTGGGCGGAGTGGCTGCCGGTATGAGCGCGGCAAGCGCTGCAAAAAGAATAACGCCGGACACCGAAGTGGTGGCTCTCGAAAGGGGCGAGTTCGTTTCTTACGCATCTTGCGGAATCCCTTATTACTTGTCGGAAGTGGTGAAGGATCATTTGAATTTGGTGGCCGTCACCGCCGAGGAATTTCGTGAAAAACGAGGCATCGACTTGCGCACCATGCACGAAGTGAAGTCGATAGACGCCGAGAAAAAAATCGTCGAGGTGCTGGACCGCGAAGCGGATAATACCTATGAGCTGGAGTGGTCGAAGCTGGTCATCGCTACCGGCGCGCGCGCATTTCGGCCTCCGATAGAGGGAATGGATGCGCCCAACGTATTCATGGTGCATTCGCTTCAGGACGGCTTGAGAGTTATGGGATTTATACGCGACCGTAACCCTCAGCGGGCGGTCATCTTGGGCGCGGGTTACGTGGGTCTCGAGCTGGCCGAGACTTTCCGCGCAAGGGGAATGGTAGTCAGCATAGTTCAAAGGTCGGACAGGATCATGCGCGGTCTCGAACCGGAGGTGGGTGAAAAGGTCGTCGAGGAACTCGACCGCCAGGGAGTCATTTTGCAAAGAAATACCGCCGTAAAGTCGTTCGAGAGGAATAACGGCGGCGAGGTAAAACGCGTAATAACGGACAAGGGAGAGATCGAGGTGGACATCGTGGTGGCGGCGGTAGGAGTGAAGCCGAATACCGAACTCGCCCAAAAAGCGGGCATCGAAATCGGGAAAACGGGCGCCATCGCTACCAACGACCGGATGCAAACTTGCATCCCGGACATTTATTCCGCAGGGGACTGCGCTGAAGCATGGCATCGCATCCTCGAAAGGCCCGAATACGCTCCGCTGGGCACCACCGCCAACAAGCAAGGCCGAATCGCAGGAACAAACGCCGCCGGGAGTGACGAACGCTTCCCGGGCGTTATCGGCAGTATGGTGGCCAAGGTATTCGACCTGGCGGTGGCACGCACCGGCCTGGGTCTTAAAGAAGCTATCGACAGCGGTTTCGACGCCGCCTCGAACACTATCACCGCAAGATCGCGCGCTCATTACTATCCCGGCGCAAAGCCCATTACCATATCATTGATATTGGACTCCAAAACCGGCCGCCTGCTGGGCGCGCAGTTAACCGGCGCGGACGGTACAGCGAAAAGAAACGACGTTTTGGCTACGGCGATTACTTCGGGAATGACCATCGGGGAAATCGAGTACCTCGACCTGTGCTACGCACCGCCATACTCGCCCGTTTACGACCCGATACTCGTCGCCGCGCGCCAGGCACGTAAAAAATTACATAAATAGCGGCACGGCATGAAGACTATTGATAAGTAGGGGAGTGCCACGGATACGCCGAAGCCTGCCCGTAGGGGCCGTGCATCACCGGATTCCGCGCCGTGCCTCTACACTTCTGTCTCAAGTTTCAGGAGCTTTTTCTTTAAGGCAAGTCCTCCGCCGAATCCGCCGAGTTTTCCGCCCGCTGCAACGACGCGGTGGCATGGAATTATCAGCCCGATGGGGTTGGCGCCGACGGCCCCGCCGACCGCCCGGGCGGCTTTCGGATTCCCGACCTTTCGGGCAACTTCACCGTAAGTGGCGACTTCGCCGTAAGGGATGCGCGCCACTTCATCGAGCACCCGCCGCCTGAAACCCGTAACGCGCAAATCAAGCTTGAGATCGAAGCTCCGCCTTTTCCCGTCGAGATATTCGGTCAACTGCGCTCTCGCTCGTTTTAGAAGCGGGTCGTCAGGTCGATGCATTGCGGTTTCTCCGAACCGGTCTGCAATCGCGCGTTCGAATTTCTTTACGGGTGGGCATTTGAATTCGATGCGAACTATACCTATGTCCGACACAACCACGCCCAGCGCGCCGATGGACGTATCGATCACGGTATAGCGCAGCGCTTTGCTTTTATTCGTCGAGTTCATCGTGCATCGGCTTCAGCAATCCCCTGCGGAAGTCCTCGATTGCCCCTGCGACCGAGCCGCCGTGCGCTTTGTACACTTTTATTCCCGCCGTTTCGAGCATCTTCACCGCCCACCGGCCGATGCCGCCGCATAAAATCGCTTCCACCCCAAGGTCGCGAACCACCCCGACGGGATTGATCGCCCTCGCCTCTTTTCCGAACAAAGGATTCGTTACTTGCCTGGTTTCGCCAGTGTCAAGATCAACGACGGTAAAATACGGCGCCGTGGCCACATGCCCATGCACGGCCTCGTGGGGTGTTTCGGAAGTTGGTACTGCAATTTTCATTATCGGTTACACGATACTATTACAGGATTCCCAATTCCCCAAACGGGTAATACGGGCCTGCGACATAAAATAGGGGTTTTCCCGATATGAGCTATTTTATACAGGAATATTGTTGATTAGCGTCTACAATATCGAATAAATTTATCATCCGATACGCCATTAACCCCGAAGGGGTGGAATATAATAGCCCAGGGTAAACACCCTGGGGAAAGAAAGGAGCATATCTCACATCTCTCTTGCCCTGAAAGGGCTGAATAATCCCGACCTGCCGGTTTATGCAACCCTGCAGGTTCACCTGCAGGGTATTATCGAATTCAACGCCACTATCACCCAGGGTGGCGTCCCATACGGGACTGACCCTGGGCTGTTATATATAGCCCCTTCGGGGCAATCGAATATGAGGTGGAGTATTCGAATTAATCGAGTCATGATTGAAACCCGAATACTTTTTATCATCCACACTCTTTGGAGATGATCCTTATTTTTTTCTCCTGTAATTTCGGGTAAAAAATGACGATAAGCAACAGTGCAATGCCCAACAGTATCAACCCCCACTCCGAAAGTGTGGGAATTAGGCCTCCATCTTCTTCCAACACTACGAAATCGGAGAAGGAATTAGTTTCTCCGCAGATGATCTCATTTCCCGTATCCAGGCCGGTTGTTATATTATGCCAACCGGTGGTTCTGTGGAATAACTTCAACGAAGAATAGGAACCGTAATGGATGCCTGTATAAGCAATGTAAATCTCGACCGGCCCGACGTATGTCGCCGTTGTGGAGATATGGAAATAAACGGGTGGATTACCGAGGCGATACTTGGCGGGGAGAGGGTCTCCGGTGGAAGTAGTGGTAATTGTGGTGATGCCCGGAGAGGTTATCTGTAGGAATGTCACCGTCACGTTCCCACAGCTAACAACCACATCAAAGCCATTCGAGGTATCCGTGTTGCAATCCGGTGTGCTGGCAGGATCAAGAGGATCGGTCCCGGCAGCATCCTCTTCCCCGTCCGAAAAATTATCATCATCACTATCCCAGTCGTTTGGGTTCGTTGAGAGAGTCGCTTCAGTCGCATGGTCAAGCCCATCACCATCCTCATCAACCCCGATGCGAGCAAAGTATATCTCGTCATTGCCATCACGATCATCAGACCAACTTACACCATACTCCGTGCCGGTCCATACAAGGGAAGGTAATATTGAATCACCGATGTTTGTAATTCTCACGTCTGGGCCGATTTTGTTTCCTGATGCATCAATCCGAGCAAAATATATTTCATAATATCCGGCTCGATAATCGGACCAACTCACGGCATACTCCGTATCGCTCCAGACGAGGGAAGGACGCAACGAGTTTCCAGCGGCGTTTGTAATCCTAACGTCTGAGCCTATCTTGTTCCCGGATGCATCAATCCGAGCAAAATAGATTTCCTCATTTCCATCTCGAAGGTCATTCCAACTTACGGCATACTCAGTTCCGGTCCAGATAAGGTAATGACACCGCGACCGTTCAGCCGCGTTTGTAATCCTCATGTCTGAGCCGATTTTGTTACCTGAAGTATCTATGCGTGCAAAATAAATCTCATTATTTCCGTCGCGATCGTCATACCAACTTACACCATACTCGGTACCGGTCCATACAAGGGACGGATGCCAAGAGCTTCCAACATCGTTTGTTATCCTCATATCTGGGCTGATCTTGTTTCCTGATGCATCTAACCTAGCAAAATATATCTCCCGATTTCCGTCTCGATCATCATACCAACTCAAACCATACTCAGTACCGGTCCATACAAGGGAAGGAACTCCCGAAGTGCCGTCATTGTTTGTAATCCTCACATCTGAGCCGATCTTGTTTCCATATCCGTCTATCCGAGCAAAATATATCTCCCGATTAAAGACGTCTCGATCATCTTCCCAGCTTACGCCGTACTCAGCGCCAGTCCAGGCAAGGGAAGATACAGATGAATATTCAACATAGTTTGTAATTCTTACATCTAAACCGATCTTCCAAGCGGATGGAGTAATTGTTGGGTTGAGAGGATGCGAACCTGTGTTTACCTCCGGTCCATCCATCACGGTATCTCCGTCCGTATCAGGATTACCTGGATCGGTGCCTGTATCAAGCGGGCCGATATAGACGCCGGTGTTTGTCTCGACGGAATCGTCCAGGCCGTCGTCGTCGGTATCGGCTGCTAAAGCCGGTCTACTCAACAAGGACAGAATAAACAGCGCATAAATCCAAATTCTCATCCGGTTCATTTTTCACTCCTAAATTCTAAAATAAGAAAGCACGCCATCCGCACGGGCGGAGGGTCTTCTTTGAATGCCTTATTATTTACCCGCCTGGGCGGGTTTACTTTCAGTGTGTCAGGTGAGTGAATCCAAGGGCCGTGCCCTTCACTCATTATTCCATTAATGCCTACCATGATCCCCGACATTTTTTGTCTACGATATGAATACTACTTTAATAGCAGGTTTTATCTTGCGTGTCAAGGGGAAATTTGATAATTCTTTAGTTCCGTATTGAGATTGACTATATCATGACCCGGGTCACCCGGGGTTACCCAACGTTATCGTATTTAGTTCCTGTACCGAAACGCGACAATTGGGCATTGTCGACTGAATTTGGAGTGCGGCGGCCCATACGGGTCGTATGACTTGACGCCGCTTAGACAAGGGATTTAAATCCCTTGTCTAAGCTGTGCGCGACATGATTGGTGGTGATTTTCATGGACGAGGCCGTAGTGGCTCAATTTATTGCGCCCTTCTTCGGGTTCGATAAATCGAACCCCTACGGATTTTCCGTGCGCCGTAGGGGCGCAATTCATTGCGCCCGTAACGTGTGGGGCCACGC
>CAZDAF010000173.1:0-7892 GCA_964503115.1 uncultured bacterium | reverse complement strand
TGGTTGAGAGAGGTATTTTAATTCGCGGCGCTGTGACTCTTGGTAAAATTGTTGCTGATGAATACAAATATAATGGCGAAAAAGGAAACATGCTGTTTGGTCCAGCGTTTAATCAAGCGTATGATTTGGAATCAAAAGTCGCTATTTACCCGAGAATTATAATCGACCCTATCTTGTTTGATCTTTTTGAAAAAGAAGAAGTTGAAAAACTACTATTGGATACTGGAGATGGGATCCTATTCATAAATTATCTTAAACATATTTATGGATTAAAAGAATTTGAAGAAAATAGACCAATAATATTACAAAGGCATGAGGATTTGTTTGAAGAATATCTCAATAAACATCCAAAATTAGACAAGGAATCAGCAAAATTCATTTGGTTGAAACGTTATCATCAGATGTTTTCCTAATTCTATAAACAAGTAACGCATACTTCAGTATGCTCGTTGGGGCGGAGCAAGAACCAACCTTGTCTGTCCAGTTTAACCTGTGCCTTCGGCACCCGTACGGGTTACCCGTAATTGATATGAAGAGACCGGTAACTGAAATTCTCTTCTTTTTATACAACTGCTTTTAAGAATATCGTTGGTCGGTTACAGGTCTATTACCGGCCCTTTATTTCGGCGGCGGGCGAATTCGGCCAACCCGTCGGCAATGGAGGTGGCCATAACTTCGAGATATTTGTCCGACCGGAGGCGTTTTTCCTCGACGGGATTGGATATGAAGGAGCTTTCGATGAGTATGCACGGCATGGTGGCGCCCATCAGGACGAAGAACGGCGCTTCCCTGATGCCGTGGTCGAAAACGTTTATAAACTCCTTTCTCAAACCGCGTATCATCCACATATGCACGCACCGGGCCAGTTCATAGCTTTCGTCCGCCTTTGCTTTCTGGAATAGCGTAAAAAGCAGTGGGTCTTTTTGGAACTGCTCGAGCGCATCGAGGCTGACGCGGTTTTCGAGGGCGGCCAGCCTTTTGGCGGTTTTGTCATTTGTCGTGTCGAGCAGGTACGTTTCGACGCCTCGAGCGTCCGGGTTGGGATGGGCGTTTGCGTGAATGCTTACGAAAATATCCGCTCCCACTACGTTGGCGTAAGCAGTGCGTTCCTCGAGGGAGAGAAACCGATCGTCGTATCTGGTGAGGAGCACGTCAGCCTTGGTCTTGCCTTTCAGGGCCTTTGCCGTTTTAAGCGCGAGTTTCAACGCCACGTCTTTTTCCCTGGTTCCTTTCGGGCCGATAGCTCCGGGGTCTTTGCCGCCGTGGCCCGGATCTAAAACTATCCTTCGCACACTATGATTTTCAGGTTTCGGTTCGGGAACGTTTCCGTCGGTGTCATGGCCTCGTCTTTTTTTGCCGGTAACATCAATGATTATTCTGAAGTTCCCCTCATTTCCCTCCATGGGGAAGACTCTTGTCCGGTCTTTATCTATCGAGTCGATGTCGAGCACTACACGCACGACGTTCGGGGAATTCTGGCCCGCTCGAACCCTTCTCAACAGCCCGTCATCTATTTTCTTCGGGTTGCCCACTCCCGGAGCCAGGCGCGAGTCGTTGATATCTATAAACAGGCGGGGATAATCCACACCGGCTTCGGGGGCCGGCGGGATATAATTCGGTTTGCCGTAGGTGACTTTCTGCTTGCAATAGATGACCACTCGGGTGTAAGTGCCGCTGGAAAAATGCTTGATTTCCCTGACAAGCACTCTGCCTGAGCTTATAGGCATTGGTGTGATTTGCGCGGGCGGTGGATTCTGCCCCGACGGCAGAGGGTGAGGCTGCGCGGTCGGAGACGGTATTGTCGGCGACGGGTTGGACGGGGCGCTCGAGCCCGGTGGACGGTACTTCAACAGCCAGCCGGGCATGGGCCACAGATGCATTTGTTCGAGTCGCTGTTTGGCGTCGCGATTCATGTCGCCTTCGGGGTAGTCTTCGATAACGCGTCTATAATGGTATGCCGCCAACTTTGATTGACCGGCTTTCAGGTACAGCTCCGCGATGAAATAACGCGCATCGTCGGCAAGGTTGTGGTCCGGGTAGTTGCGTATCAGCTTGCCAAGGGTTGTCTTTCCCCTGTTGAAGTCCGCCTTATTGCCATGGTATTTGAAGCAGTAATAGCTGAGCTTACCGGCCATGTAGTAAGCCTTGGGAGCTTCGGGCGAACGGGGATGAGTTTTATGCACTTTCTCGAAGGCGGAGATCACTCCGAGCCAGTTGGCGCGCTTGGCTTTGGCGTCTTCATCCACCCAGAACGTTCGATACATCGAGCGGGCATGGGAATAGAGAATTTCGCTCTCCTGCGATGCGCCGACAAGCGGAACAATGAGGAATAGCACACATACCAACACGTTTGGATAAAGCAGTCGCTTTCCCATAGCAGTGTGGATTATAGATCAAATTATGCTTAATTGCAACACAATTATGCTAAATTTTGCAACTTTTTTCAAAATTGTTATTTGTTGTCATGGGGAAATCGGCGTTCAAGCATCGCAAAATCCCGAACACTGAGTTTTTGCGCGCGAATACGCGGGTCGATACCCGCATTTTCGAGCCAGGCGATCACGGCATTTTTATCGAGCCCGAGGGAAGGGTTGGAAGCAAGCGAGTTCATCAGCATCTTACGTCGATGTGCGAAAGCAGCGCGCACGATTTTCGAGTAGAGTTCCGGAGAGTTTATTTCAGCGACGGGTTTGTCTCGAATCTCGAAGCGTACCACAGCGCTGTCTACTTCGGGGCGTGGATAAAACACGCCCGCCGGAACGGTCATCTCGATTTTCGTTTGCGCCCACAGCCCGAATACCGCTGCCAACACACCATAATCCTTCGATCCCACTGAAGCCGTAAACCTTCGACCGACTTCCAACTGCGTCATTAAAAGCAATCGCCGGAAACTCTTGCGCGCGTCAATAAGCCGAAACACTATCTCAGTGGCGATGTTATAGGGAAGATTTGCCACGGCAACCATTCGCTCGGGGCTGAGGACGCTGTAGTCTACTTTTAGCGCGTCGGCTTCGATTATCTCGACGTTCGGCAGATTCAGTTCAGAGCTCAGCACTCGAAGCATGTCCCTGTCGAATTCGAGAGCTATTACTTTACCTGCCCGTGCGGCGAGCTGTTTCGTCAGGTTGCCGATGCCGGCTCCTATTTCGAGCGCCGTGTCGTTTCGGGTTAAATTCGCCGCGCGCGCTATAGCGCCTAAATAGCCGTCGTGCGTGAGAAAATGTTGCCCGAGGCGCTTGCGGGGCCGCACTTCGTATTTATCCAATATGGCCCGGACGCTCGTCATCTTATGAATTATCTTCCGGTGGAACCGAACCCGCCGGTACCGCGCTCCGTAGTCGGAAGCTCATCCGTCTCCTTGACCGTCACCGTTGTCACCGGGGCTATGATGAGCTGCGCTATACGGTCGCCAGGGTGGAACGTGACCGGCTGGTCGCCGATGTTGGCGACGATCACTCGAATCTCGCCACGGTAATCCGAGTCTATCGTGCCGGGGGAGTTCGGAATTATGACGCCATGCTTTAGCGCAAGCCCCGACCTTGGCCGAACCTGTCCCTCGTAACCCGGCGGTATGGCCAAGGCGATTCCGGTCGAAAGCAGCGCCCTTTCCCCGGGGTTGATTGTCACCTCATCGCCGCACAGGGCGATATCCATTCCCGCCGAGCTTTCGGTTTGATACTGTGGAGCGTGCGCATCGGGCCGCAGGCGCTTAACAAGCAAACGAGGTTTCTTTTCCATACCGCCCGGAAGGTAGGCCACACGGTTTTTCTTTTCAAGCTGAGAAAAACATTGACGATAAAGCAGCGCGTGATATAATCACTTGTGCAGAAGGTTTTTTCAGGAAAGCGAAAGGATACTTAATAGGTCTACCCGAATGATCGAAATGATCGATCTGAAACAACAAGTGGTGCAGGCGGGTTGTCTGCTGCGGCAGATTGGGCGTGAGTTTGTCGAGGATCACTGCACGCGCGAGGCCAACGCGATGGCCTACAGGACGCTGTTTTCCGCGGTGCCTGTTCTTGCGATATTTCTGGGTGTATTCGCCATTTTTCGCTCCTTTGAGCCCGTACGCGATCGCATTTTGAACACTCTCTACGCTTATTTGGTGCCGGCGGCTGGGGATTTGGTGCGTCAGTACATGATCCAATTCGCGGGGAACATTCGGACATTAGGCGCCGTGGGTATAGTGGGGACTCTTATTGTGGCGCTTTACCTTTTTTGGGCAATCGAGCACTGCTTCAATCATATATGGAACGTGGATCAAGGACGCGGCTTCATTAGGAAATTTACAGCCTTTACGGCGTTACTTTTATGGGCGCCCATCCTGATCGGTTTGAGCTTCTATTTCACGGGCAAATTGCATGCTTATATGTCCGTGTTTTTCAAAGGCAATGAGTTCAACTGGCTCGTCTGGTTAAGCTTGAGATTTTTGCCGATATTCTTCTCCTTTCTCGCCATGACGATAATTTACGTTGTAGTTCCGAACATGCATGTAAACGTGAGAGCGGCGGCGATCGGCGCGCTGGCGGCGGCGACGGGGTGGGAGTTGGTTAAATTCGGATTCAATTTTTATGTAATCAAAGCGCTTGCGTACAGCAAAGTGTACGGTTCGCTTTCGGTGGTGCCTATTTTCATCATCGGATTGTATCTGCTATGGGTGGTGGTATTTCTCGGTGCGGAAATCGCCTATGTCCTGCACAACTACCGATACCACGAGTTTTGGCAGTTGAAGGGATGGAGCGAGTTAAAACCTTATCTGGCCGTCGGGTTGATGATTGAGCTTGGAAAAAGGTTTTACGATGGAAAGCGGGCGGCACGACTCGGGGAATTATCGAGCAAGTTTCGAGTGGCCATTCCGGTTTTGCGAGAAGTTTTCGGCGATTTGCAAAGCAACAAATTGGTTATTAGGATGAATGAAGATACTTTCTTTCCCGCCAAGTCGTTGAGACAGGTATCCCTGGATGAGGTTATAGCGGTAGGTGTCGCTGAGGTGGGCGCGGTCGAGAGGATGAAAGACAATTTCAGTTCGATGATTAAAGGGTTGCCCGCCGGTACCCTGAAAGAGCTTGAAGGAGTGCTTTCAAACCTGTCGCATGCGCAACATCGAGTACTCGGCAGCGTTACCCTGGAGGATTTGGTGGAAAGCTACGACACCGCTGATGCGGGCGGAGTTTCAGCGGCAGGCGTTTCCGAATAGGCGCTCGAATTTGCACTGTCGCTTAAGCAGGATATAATAATCGCTCGGGTAAATATGAGCGAAATACTTATATAGCCAATTCTGGGGAGGTAAATCACATCGTGAAGGTCGCATCAAAGTTTACGTTTGTTACGCTTGCGATTTTAGGGTTGCTGAGCATGGGGCCCGGTTCGTGCAAGTCGGTTGAAGTTCCCAATAATAATGTTTCGCCTTCGGCAGGGCAGCCTCGATCCGGCTTGGGAGAGGCCGGCGAGTCGGATTCGGGGGCGCAAGAGGATGACGAAGTAAATATGCATCGGTTTCTAATGGTGTATCAGTCCCTTATGGGGGGCGAGACCGGGCCATGCGGGTGACGTTCCAATCTTCTTGGCGGTCTTGCCAAGAAAGCCACCTTCCTGGATGAACTCAGATCCCATAAAAAACTCTTGTTTATAGTCGACGGTGGGAACATGCTGTTCAAAAGAACCTCCGTTCCGAAGAACGATCAGCGGTCGTGGCGTGCCAAAGCCGATGCGATAATTGAAGCGCAAAAAAAGATTGAAATACACGCGGCAAATATAGGAGAAAAGGACCTTGCCCTTGGGTTGGAATATCTCGAAAGTACCCTGGACGAGGGTTTTCCCTGGGTCGGCGCCAATTTACGAAGGCTTGACGGCGAACAGTCTAAAATACCCCCATACCGGATAGTGAAGATAGCGGGTTTAAATATCGGTGTATTGGGTCTGTTGGATAATAAAGATCGCGCCGGAAGATCGGTCGGGCCCCCCGGTGCGGACTTCTCGGTTCTTGATCCGTTTTCTACGGCCCGAAAGGCGGTTGGCGAGCTTAAGCGTGAGGGGGTGGATTTGGTGGTTGCTCTCAGCGCGATGGTTTTTTTACGCAACCAGGAGCTTGCCCGCGAAGTTGAAGGAATAAACTTTATCGTAAACGGCGGTGATCCGCGAATATTGAAAACACCCGACAGGGAGGGAGAAACAATAATTTTCGGATCTCTCAACTATGGCAAATATGTCGGGGTAGCTCATGTGGGATTTGTGCCCGGTAATTTTCACTTTCGATTGGAAAGGGAAGAAGAGGATATACGGAAACGCCTCGAGGTGATCGCAGCGCAAAGGCGAGTATTTGAAGGTGAAGTGGCTTCTTTGCCGAATGTCATGCGGAAACTGGAGGATCTAAAGGTGGAGGAAACCGGACTTCACTCGCGTTTGTTGAACATAAATGCTCCGTCAAACAATGTGAAAAATCGGTTGGTGCCGCTTAAATCGAGTATCCCGAACCGCGAGGACATAACTGTGATCCTTCAAAAAGCCAGGCGTTCGAAATGACGAAGAAAACGCCCTATTTATAAGGGGTTCTTGTAAAAGCCACCCATCGGTCTTATATTTCCCATCATGGATGAGGCGCTTAGTGTCATACTTGCGCGCATCGATAAGCTCATATCGGAAGATGAGGATCGTGGCAGACAGGTGGCGCATGATTTTGTGGACTGGCTGGCGGGTCAGATGGAATTGTTGGCCTCCGAACGAATCGAGCTTGAACAAAGAATGGCTTCAAGCCTCGATGATCCCCGGGATCGGACGGCGCTTGTAGAGGAAATCGCCGCTCGCCTGGAGGAAACCGCCGGGAAATCCCGATTTGCCAAGGAGTTGATTGATTCCATCATCGAGCGGTTATACCGCCTTGATCCGGAGGAGAGGTCAGTACTGGCCGATGCCTTCAAGGGTAATGACTGACTAGTCCACCCTTATTACAGAAGACAAGAAAAACCAATGTTAAGCGTACTTGTACCCTGTTATAATGAGTCGACCAACTTGCCGCTGTTGGTGGAAAGATTGGAAGCGGTACTGAATGAGGAGTTGGACGTTGAGTTTGAGTTGGTACTGGTGGACGATGGCAGCACTGATGATACCTGGGAGGTTGCCGAGAGACTCGCGGGTGAAAAGTCGTGGATAGTTCCCGTCAGGCATGAAACCAATCGGGGGATGAGTGAGGGGTGGGCTACCGCATTGATTGTGAGCAAGGGCGAGCATGTTTTAACCATGGATGCCGACCTCCAATATCGCCCGGAGGACATCCCGCTGCTGTGGCGCAAGATGCTTGATGAAAAGGCGGATATTGTTCAAGGATGGCGGTTATCCAGCCCGGGAGGCAGCAGGGTCAGGAGAGGAGCGAGCAGGTTGTTCAGCTTGGTGCTGCAACTTTTGTTCGGAACGAATTTAAACGATGTGAAATCGGGTTTCATTCTTTATAAGCGTAAAATAATGGAAGAAATAATAGAAGACAGGTATCATTTCAGGTTTTTCCAGCACTTCCCCACCATAGCTGCGCACGAACGGGGATACGATATTGTGGAGGTGGGAGTGGTTTTCGACCGGAGGCACTCGGGTGAATCTTTCATAGGAAACGTTTGGTCTTTCGGGTTGGCGTCTCTGGGCGATTTTCCGAAAGCGATCAAGCTTTACCGACGGAGGCGCCGGTAATGTGCGGCATAGCGGGTTATATCGGTAAGGGAAATATCGATAAGATGCTTGATAGCCTAAAGCATCGGGGCCCCGACCAGGAAGGATGTTGGGAAAGCGAAGACATCGCCATGGGATGCCGCCGGCTGGCGGTCATAGACGTCGAGGGGGGCCGACAGCCGATATTCAACGAGGACGAGACCGCGTTTATCGTTTTTAACGGTGAAATTTTCAAT
>CAZDAF010000172.1:0-7892 GCA_964503115.1 uncultured bacterium | reverse complement strand
ATGCCCGGCAACGAATCGAGAAGTTTATAGAAGCACGTGCTATCAAACGCGGTCTTGATCCGGAACCGATAATCGAGGCGACGTGGGAAGCGCTCCTGCTTTTGCCGCGCCTGTTCTGGCTGACGGTCAAGTTGCTCGCAGACCCGAGGGTACCGTGGGGATTGCGCATCAAGTGCGGTCTCGCACTGACTTACGTTATAAGCCCCGTCGACCTGTTGAGCGAAGCTGTCCTCGGACCGCTGGGTATGCTCGACGACCTCGCGATTATCATGATAGTGCTCGATGTTCTCTTGAACGAAGTGGATCCATCCATAGTCGAGGAAAACTGGTCGGGTTCGGAAGACGTGCTGCGAATAGTCCGTGGAAGCGTCGGTATGCTGCGATTGTTTCTCCCCGAAGCGGTCTATGAAAAAATTATCTCGTTTTTCAGGGGAAAAAGTTAAATGGAAAATATCGATTACCGCGCCGGAACCGGCGCGTGGGTAGGACTTGTGCTCGCCGTAGCCGTGGCCGTGGGAGCCATATACCTGCCGTTCGCCGTCCTTAAAATGATCAGTGCGATTATAGATATAGAAATGGCGGTGGCCGGCGGTATATTTCTTTTACCTTTATGGGTTACCTGCGGCCTGATCGTTATCACCGCCATCGTTGCAGTAATTTGTTATACGCTGATCCTTGTAAAAAGAAAGAGTGGGAAAAATGTCGTCTATACTGCCGTCATCGCCGCCGCCGTCACCGGCGCACTCACTCTTATGATCGGCCTCGGCATCGTAAAAGGCCAATCCGGGATTATTTTGAGCACTTACAATGAATCCGCACACGCGTTGGCGATTGCTCTCACTATTTCAGGGATAAGCTGGATACTGGCGGTGACGAGCGTGCTCCAGATCGAAAAAATCGAGGACAGAAAGATCGGCTGCCTGCTGATGATTGCCGGAGCAGTGGCTGGAGGCCTGGGCGTGTATCTTCTAACGAAGTTGATTTATTATGTCCTATTTTCGTAGAAACACGTTGTCTTTCACATTCAATTGCGAGGAGGAAAAATGCGTTTGGATCATGTCGGCATAGCTTCCCGGGACGTTGAGAAGTCCCTGGACTTTTATATCAACGTGCTGGGGCTTGAGGAGCTCGAGCGGCTCGATCTGGTGGGGCGTACCTTCATATTCGTCGGTAACGAGCAAACCCGTATCGAAATAGAAGTCGCGTCCGAAGGCGCCCGGGTAGCGGATGAGCCTTGCGGGCTCGGGCACATGGCGTTGGTGGTGGAAAACCTTGACGAACTCGTCGAGCGCGTTAAAAACAAGGGACACAAGGTGCTCGTGCCGCCGATACAACTTCGGGAAGACCGGCGTATAGCCTTCGTCGCAGACCCCGACGGCGCCCGTATACAACTGATCGAGTTTATCAAGTAGGACGAGCAAATTTTTAATAAAGTTTCGGACTTGCCTGACAAAAGTATCGGGTCTACCATAAAATTATGCTATATTATGTGCAATATTACAGGGAAAGAAAATGAATAAAAGTCTAACACGTCTATACTGGCGTGTGGTATTGCGGGTAATTATAGTTTCATCCGTAGTTGTACCGTTGGGAGGCCTTTACGTTTGGGCTCTTGTAAACTTGGACAGCGCCCAGATCAAAGTGCTTGTGGCTACGCTTTTGTGGCTACCGGCTTTTTTATTGGGTATAAACGCACTGGTGCTCAGATTAACCCTGACACCGCTGCTGAAAGTCATCGGCAAATTTAATACGGGTGTGGATGTTAGCGATGCCGAGCGTCTGCGAGCCGAGCGTTGCGTCTTGACATTTCCCTATCTCAACGTTTTATTTGCGACCTGGTGGTTTTCTTTCGGCGGCGCGATACTTGCGTGGCTGATGATACGCCGTAGCGGCCTCGGTTATGAAGAGGGCCTCTATATAGTGGTCAGTGCAGTGACCGTCGGCATTGTGGCGGGACTTGGGGTATTTTACACCGTCAGGAAACCTTTGAAAGAAGCGTTGATTTTAATTTTCGAGCGCTGTGGAGTGGCCTATGGCAGGCCACCGTTCTTTGTGCCCATTTCAGTAAAGTTAACCGGTTCTTTCTTGTTGATTATAGGGTTGATCCTGGCGTTTTTGAGTTTTCTTTCGTTTGTGTCCTTCAGGGAAGCCGCCAATAAAGGAGTACAGGAAATTCAGAAGAAAAAACTGCGCACATTGGCGCCGGCACTGGTACAAAAGGCCAAAGGCGATAGGGATGCTTTGGTTTCCTTAATTAAGATGGCCAGCAGGTCTGAATCAAGTTATTGCCTGGTCAATAAGGATTTCACCGTTGATATTTGCCCATCCGTGGCCCCGTCTCCTGAGATATTGAAAGAACTATCATCGCTTCCCGCCGGAGAAGGAATAATAGATAGAAAGAATAGATGGAGCTGGATGTGGATGAATATTTCAATCGGCGAGCAACGCATCCTGAGCGGGTGGGAGCTTATGGATCCGGCTTTTTTAAGGGCCGGCCTTCAAACCTACTATATCAAAATCGTACTTGTGACATTGCTGGCGGGTATGGGGTTGGGCATATTGGTGGCTCTTGATATATCCAGGCCGTTAAGAGATCTGAGTCGAATAGCAATCAAGATAACCGAAGGGAATTTTGAAACCGAAATAACCCCCGGTGGGGAGGACGAAATCGGCATATTGGCCCGCGCTATAACGCAAATGACCGAGATATTGTTGTCGCAGTTAAAGGGAGAATTGGAGCGAAGCCGCTTGATGCTGGGAAGCATCCAAAATGCGGTACATACCCTTGCTCCAATGTCGAAGGAACTGGTCGCCATCGCCGGCCAGCAGGCTTCCGGCAGCATCGAGCAAGCCAGCGCGGCGGAAGAGGCGGCCACCACCAGCCAGGAAATCGTCGCAGTCTCAAAACAAATAGCCCAAAACGCTTCAGAGGTGGCGGATATTGCAGACAATTTGCTCAAACTCACAAAACAAGGCCAGGAGCGACTCGACCTCACCTTATCGAAGTTCGGCGACATCAATGAGAAAACCAACAATATAGCCGGCGCCGTTTTGAAGCTGGGCGAGCAATCACAGGAGATTGGAGACATCACCAAGATCATCGACGAGATAAGCGAGCAGACTAACCTGTTGGCGCTAAACGCGGCTATCGAAGCGGTGGGGGCCGGCGAGCACGGGCAGAGGTTTGGAGTCGTCGCTCAGGAAATTCGCCGATTGGCCCAAAACACAGCGCAATCCACCAGAAAAATACAAGAAGTCATAGACCGCATGCAAAACTCCGTAAGCTCTTCGGTCATGTACGTCGAAGAAGGTGAAAAATCCGTGGATGCGGGAAGGAGCGTTATAAATGAAATGGCGAAACTGTTCGGAGAAATCTTCGACGCCAGTAACAACGCCACTCCGAGGCTGAAGGAAATCGGACTCATGACGTCTCAGCAATCCACCGCGAGCGAGCAGATGGCAAAGACTATTGCGGAGGTGAGAGAAACGGCGATGCAAAATTCCGCGGCGGCCGAGCAATTGCAATCCTCGATTAAGGAAATCGAGTCCATTGCCGCCCAACTGGAAATTCACGCCAAAAAGAAAAACGCCCACGAAGAAAGTTCGGATTAAAGATGTCCTACCCCTGTTGATCCGGAATCAACAACCATTTATCGACATCTCTCAGAAAATATAAACCTCCGTGCCTATCTCGACGATATTGTACATAATTTCAAGATGATCATCGTTAAGACGTACACACCCGTGTGTATATTTGCCGGGCGTTACGCGACCGATAAATCCATGGAAGAAGAAGGCATCTCCGATATTTATTTTGTACTCGCCGAGTTTTCCCTCGACTGCACGCTCTACTTCGGTCATCCCCTCGGGCACTTCTTCGCCGCGCTCGAGCCAGTACCAATTTGGCCTCACCCACTTGGGTTTTTCCGTCTTTTGAATGATCTTATGTCTGCCAATGGGAGTTGAGAATTTGTGCGGTTTTCCCACGGTTGTGAGGTATCCTTTAACCTTGCCGGTGGCACATGGAAAAGCATAGAGAGTGGCGTTTCCCATCTTTATCATGACCACATTGTGCAGCAGGTCCAGCACCACATAAACTCTCTCTTTGGCGGCCATAATTCGGATATCCTGTGTCGCTTCCTCCGCCCGGCGAGCTCGCTCGAGCGCAATCCGCTGCTGTTCGGCCCTGATAGCGGCGATTTCGTGGAGGCGCCGTGCTTCGAGAGTGCGAAGCGTTGCGGCGGCCTCGGCGTTGTTCGGTCCACTTGGGAAGTTTTTCAGTAACCGGTCGAGTTCCTTGCGGGCATCTTCTTCACGCCCCTCGCGCAGGTAGCTGAGCGCGATTATGTATTGTGCATCAGCGCATAACAAACTCGAGGGGTGGGCTTCGATAAATTTCGCCGCTTCCGCGCGGGATGCTTCATAATTGCCGGAATCAAGAGTGGCCCTCGCCTTGTTTATCATCTCCTGTTGCGCCGAGCGAACGTGCGTCCTTCCGTCTTCACCGGGCCGCTTGAGTGGGCATGACGCAAGCCCCATGATAAGAAACATCAATACCGGTAACACAAACCTGGTTGCTTTGACCATATTTCTCTCCTTGTTATAAGGCGCTTTTCGAAAAATTCTTATCGGAACGATTTTATAAGAGGATGCGCTTCATTTCAAGCTTGTCCCGGCGGCACATTACGAAAAAAATATTTCCCCGACAATACACAATTTACCAATGGATATTTCTCATATCTATCTACCGATTCATCCCCAACCCTTTATCTGAAAAGGTATGTCGAGCACAGTTTCTCGATGAAGTCGATAACAAGAAAATGCTTACGACTCGTCTTGTTAGGGACATCCACATTGAGATACTTCTCACCCGAGCCTTCCATTTTGAGGGAGAATATCCTTATCGGCACCCCTACCGGATGCGGTGTGGTCAAAACATTCCCATCGAGGTCCCAGAAACGGACCTTTTTCAGCAGCTTCCACAAATCAAGGTAATCTTCAGTGGCAATCTTCCTGGTTTTTTTGCCTTTGGTAAGTTTGATCCCTTCCGGGCCGGCGACCAGTTTTATAAGTTTTCGCTGTCGCATCTTTTCGGATACATCCGGCGGCAAATCGGGATTGTCCCACTCGATCCTGATAGAAACCGGCTTAAAGCTCCCATCCGCTCGATAAGGGTTATACCGCTCGGGCAATTTCGCAGAAATCGTAAATACCAGGATAAATGAATAGCATACAATATGTAGTGTTTTTTTCATTTCCATACCCTATGTATAGTTTACAATTTCAGAAGACCTTTTGCAACCCGAAAAAGCATTTTGGCGGCCAGTTTTTTTGAAGGCCTCAACCTGCCCGCGAGCACGTCTCCAAGAAGGTATAACAAGTAGTCGTCCGACATGCCCACTCTTGCCAGCGGCAGATGCCATCGGCTGTAAAACAGCCCGGCCGCCATCCAGGTTATCATCAACTCCTTGCCCAGGCGGGACCATTTGAGTGTGCTCGTGTGGTTTTGGAAAGTAAAGTCGTTATGCTCCAAAGCGGCGGCGAGCGACAGGGCGGCGAGCATGCCGTATTCGATCCCGTACGATATACCTTCCCCGAAGAACGGATCGATACCCGCAGCATCTCCCACCAGCAGCACCCCTGGAGCGCTGAAGGGATTGCGCGGGTGAAAAGGCCGCTCGGGGAAAAAGCGAAATCCCGCTCGATCCACATCCAGATCTTGTGATCTCATATAACCGACTAGATCGTCTTTCAATTCCCTTGCCGAACGATGTTTCCATTCGCAAATCCCGACGTTCACCCACTCTTCCCCGTCGTTAAGAAAGGGAAAAATCCAGCGATATCCATGCGCTCCTTCGGCCGCTTTGCAAAAATCCAACATGACGGCGCTTCGAGTATGGGTATAGTGCCCGGTCGCAGGGCAGGTGGCCATGGCCATAAGGCAAGTCTTATCCGGCGCATCGAACAGACATTTTCTTACAACGCCGACCGGCCCGTCGGCGCCAACCACCGCCGAAGCGCGAATAGTGCCCGCCGATGTTTCGAGATCGAACTTGCTTCCGACTCGCCGCACCCGTTCGAGCCGCACCCCCTCGCGCAGTTCGATTTTATTCTCGGGCAGATGCGCAGCGACCGCCGCGTCGAACGAGTCACGCTGCAATACCCGCGTCATACCGGGCGACTCGACCCATTTGTCCCCCAAAGCAGTTCTTATCAAACCGCGATCTACTTCGACAAACGGCGCATCCAAGGAGACTCCGAGGTCTTCGAGCAAATGCCACGCGCGGCCGTTAACGCCGCCGGCGCATACCTTCTCGCGAGGATGCCGCAGCGCCTCGATCACCAAAACCTTCGACGTGAACTCGGGCGCATAGGTACGCAACCCAAGCGCCGTGGCGCAACCCGCCGGCCCCGAGCCGACTATCACAACATCCCGCTCTTCAAACTTGCCTGCCATCGATTCCTATAGCTTCGGTGAGAACGACAAGATTTTCAAGATGCGGTCGGTATGTTATATCGTGTCCACATGTTTTTGGAAGTGAGGGAACAATGCTGGTTGTTTTACATGCATGCCCTGAAGATCGATATGCCTATTATAACGTCCGCCATTACAATCCAGGAGCACGGAAGACTCCAGCCTGATGAATCTTCTATCCCATCAGTTTCATTGTTTGTCGTCTGAGACGGCGGTTCCTTCATCGAGTTTCTCTTCAGCCGGGTTAACCACCGATCCTAAAAACAGCACCGCTTGAGTCTCTCGATCCACAATAAGGGACACAAAAGGCCGATCCACGTGAAAGATAATTTTTTCGCTTTCCATGGAATCCGCCAAGAAAGCCATCTCAGTTATTGCGGCCGTTTCCGTGCCTTGTTCATCAACTTTCACATAGGCTTTATGGAGTATTCTATCTATAGCCCATTTTCCTTTGGGGAAGATAGCCGAGAAATCAGCTTTGTCCTGATCGAAAGCGTCGGTCATCCCCATTTCGGCAAAGGCGTTTCCGGCATCCAGGGTTGCTTCCAGTTCAAACTTCGGGAGACCAAGGGATACTTCCACGCTGTCTTGTTCCAATTTTCCCAAGAGGTTGCGGATCAGATTATGGTTGAGCTTTTTCTCGAAACTGCCGAATACATTACTCACCAAGTCCTTCAATCCGCCCCGGTCGGGTAGAAGTATCAGCATGGTCAACCGCTCTCCGCTGTATGGTAATTCCAGTGCGTGGAAACTTTCGCTCTTTGCGTACCGGAAATATTTCGTGATCCACATTGTGGGAACCATAACCCGCTTACGGTTCAACAGTTGAAACCGGGCATCTCCGGTTTCGCCCGGGTCAAACTGATGTACCCATTTCCCCATGAAATAGATTGCTCCTGTTAATATCAGCCGTGTCAGGGGGTTGATGTCGCGAGGGCCAACGATATTTTGAATTTTCCCACGGGTTTGCTCCTTCACCCATTGGTTGATTTCCGAAGCGGGGGCATCGGGATCCTTTTCGAAGTGCGCCCTCCTCAGCCCGGCTTTATAGAACCCGGCCATAAGGTCGATATACTCCTGATGTATGGGGTATCCTTCCTGCACCCACACCGCATAGGCCGCTGAAAACTCGAAGTCCTTTTCGTTAGTGAACCATTGTTTTGTTAAGTGGTGGATGGCGGAATGCAGAGCGTTCTGTGCCAGGTCATAATGCATTACTTGGGCCATTTGTCTTTCAGTGTCACCCCCGGCGCCGGCGTAGGGCATTGCCAACGTTTGAAAGAGATTCATGGGCGAAAAAACAAATTGTCTTCGTTCCATTCCCGCAATTTGTGAAGTAAATCAAAAGCAAACCGGTTGTTTCCCTCGACAAGAGTGTTTATGTCCTTTTCACTGAAAGAGTGAAACTTTCTCATTC
>CAZDAF010000171.1:0-7916 GCA_964503115.1 uncultured bacterium | reverse complement strand
AGGGTTTCATCATATAAGTACATTTAATCGGAGATATGCAAAAGGTATATTGCAAATTGTGGTTGATGGTAAACGGGAAAGATGATAACATTTATTAGTAATTACCAATAAAAACGGCGAGTTAGGAGAAACGATGAAAAAGGGATTCACTAAAAACGAAGTGTCGCGACGCCGCTTCATCGGTACGTCCGCAACGGCCGCGGCGGCTTTAACAATGTTTTCCGGCAGTAAGCTGGTTGCTTCGGGATCCCCTCCGGTTGACGTCGCTCTTGCGGCGCTCGGCCCCAAAGCAGATGACGACATTATCGAGGCGGCGGTATGGAGAGCGGCGTTTTCGGTCACCGACTTCAGTTGGCTCGGCAAAGGCGAGACGGTGATAATCAAGCCCGCATCGAATTCGGGCAACCCCTACCCTGCCGTAACATCTCCGGCAGGCGTCCGGGCGATGGTGAAGCTTCTCAAAAAAAAGGGAGCCGGCAGAGTCATTATGACGGAACAGTCCGGTATCGAACATATTCGCCGTAACGAAAAAGAACTAAAGGGATCGAGCCGCAAGCTTATGGAAAACAACAACCTCGATCAGGCCGCCCGTGACGCCGGCGCGGAAGTGATATACCCCGAGGAAGGATCGTATGAAGATTACTTCTTGGAGAGAACCGGGCCGGGTTCGCATTGGAAGCAGGGCGTCCGGTTACCCAATGTGCTGAAAGAAGCGGATCATATTGTGCTTCTCCCGCGAGTCGGCAGCCACGTGCTGGCGGGAGCGAGCCTCGGATTCAAGGCCGCCGTCGGATGGCTGAGACACGATTCACGCCTCGAACTCCACCGCGACGCGGATACCTTCTTCGAGAAAATCGCCGAGATACATTCCGCTCCCATCTTCAAGAAAAAGCTTAAACTGACGTTATCGGTCGCCAACCGGGTTCTGGCGACTTTCGGCCCGGATAATGGCTATGTGGCCACTCCCGATCCGGGGCTGGTAATCGCCTCCACCAACCTCTTGGCGCATGATATGGCGGCGATGGCGTGGTACCTGTGGACTTATGAAAATATAACGCCAAAAACTAAGAAGTTGATAGACCCGAGGCGCTCATCCACATCAAGAATTAACAAGTACGTCGTCAGGATGGGATGGGGAAAAGAAGAGGCTTCAAAAACGGCCGATTTGGCGAAGTTCAACCTTGATCGAGCGGCCACCGATCCGACTATTGCGTACGCCGCGAAATTGTGGGGCGGCTTGCCGCAGATAAAATGGACGGCGGAAAAAACGCTCAAGCCCGAATTGATAAACGAAATATCCGCCCATCTGACTTAAACATAATAAGAAGTTCTCAGTGCGAATCGGAGCGTACTGGAGCAAAGCATAAGTCCGTATGGAGTGGAGACCCGTCTGGGGTTCTCAGTCCAGACGGATGAAGACATGCTAGGTGCCTGACACTTCATTTTTTTATCTTTCCGCTTGTAAAAAATGTGCGTGAACATTATCTTGCACGAGTCAGGTTATTGATGCTAAATTCAACGGAAGCTATCACACCCGGCAATAAGGAGTAGGTTTATAATGGCACAAATTACCATTCTAGGCGGTTGCGGCGCAGTCGGCAGTATCGCAGTTAAAGCTCTCGCAAACAACGACGAATATTCCGAGATAATACTCGCCGACATCGACGAGGAGAAGGCCCGCGAGATCGTATCGGATATCGGATCGGAAAAGGTGCGTGCGATGAAAGTCGACGTGATGGATCCGAAGAGCTTAAAAAAGTCCTTCGAAGGTAGCAACGTTATTCTCAACTGCACCGGCCCGTTCTACAAGTTCGTAAAACCGATCCTTAAAGCAGTTATAGAATCCGGTATAAATTACCTGGACATTTGCGATGACGTGGATGTAACTCTTGAGATTCTCGAGATGGATCAGGAAGCCAAAGACGCCGGCATCACCGCATTGATCGGAATGGGAAACTCTCCGGGCATAACCAACCTGCTCGCTAAATTCGCAGCGGACGATATGCTCGACGAGATCGACGCTATCGACATATACCACGCCCACGGCGGTGAACCTACCGAAGGAGAAGGAGTTATCGGCCATCGATTTCACTGCATGTCGATAGATATTCCGATGTTCCTGGATGGAAAGATGACGACGGTAAAATTTTTTGAAGAAGACGGCATTGCTCTGCAGGAAGATGTGGACTTCCACCTTCTGGGCGATAAAATAAGGGTGTACCCATATCCGCACCCCGAGCAGGTTACTTTACCCAATTACATCAAGGCCGACCGGGTCACCAATAAAGGCACCGTCCTGCCGGACGAATATTACGAACTGATAAAGGACATTTGCAGGCTGGGTATGGGAGACAAAGAACCGATAGCAGTTAAAGAATGTGAAATATCCCCATACGACTTCGCCACGGCATACATTATCAAGCAGCGGGAAAAAATTCTCAAAGAAACCGGTTTTGGTTCACAGCGCGGTTGCGTAAAAATCGTCGCTACCGGTACAAAAGATGGAGAATATCGCCAATTCGTCTTTCAGTTGGCTTCCAAAAGCCAGGCGCTTGGAGAAGGCACGGGTATTCCGGCGGCGATAGGCGCGATACTGATGAACCGGGGGAAAATCACCGAAAAGGGAGTATTGCCTCCCGAGGGATGCGTGAATCCGCTAGATTTCATCGGTATGATTCAGTCGGTCGCCAAAAGGGACAAGGACGAGGACTCCTTCGAGGTAATTATCGAAAGCATAGACAAAGACGGCAACGTCCAAAGGTTATCATTATAAAAAGGCCGGAGACCGGAGGTAAATAAATTGTCCGGTACGGGGGACGGTAAGGGTAAATATATACTGGCGATAGATCACGGGACTTCGGGGGCCAAAACCGCATTATTCTCCACTCGCGGGGAACTGGTTGATTTCGAATACGAAAAAACTCCGATCTGTTTTTTCCCAAAAGGCGGCGCGGAACAAGACCCGGACGATTGGTGGAACGCCGTAATCAACACATCAAAGCGGCTTATCGGCAAGGGGCTTGTCCCGGTCGATGATATTGTCGCGGTATGCTGTTCAAGCACCTTTTCAAGCACCGTCGCGGTGGACGCCGAAGGCAATCACCTTATGAATTCCCTTACCTGGATGGATTCGCGAGGCGCTCCTTACGTCAAGGAAATTATTTCGGGATTCCCCGGTTTTGAAGGATACAACCTGTTTACGATAATCGATTGGATATACCGAACCGCGGGAGGGCCGCAATTATCGGGTAAGGATGACATCGCGCACGTATTGCTCACCAAATACGAATATCCTGAGATATATGAAAAGACGTATATGTTTTTAGGCAGCAAGGATTACCTGAACCTGAAATTTTCCGGGAAATTAGCCGCTTCTTACGATTCAATGACGCTCTTCTGGGTTACGAACACAAGAGACATAGATAATATGTTCTATGACGACAGGCTGATAAAGAAACTGAAAATCGATAAAAACAAATTGCCTCCCATGAAATCCTCCATCGATGTACTTGGGAACATCCTCCCCGATGTGGCCGATGAAATCGGGCTGAACCGTGACGTTAAGGTCATTATGGGCTCGCCGGATCATCAATCCGCCTGTATCGGCTCCGGGGCGGTCGGGGATTTTGAAGGGCACATATACATCGGCACCTCCTCCTGGATACAATGCATCATCCCATTCAAAAAAACGGATCCGCTACACTCGATCGCATCCTTCCCCACCACGATCCCGGGGAAATACTATTGCGTCAACGAACAGGATATTGCCGGCGGAGTTCTATCGTTTCTCGTCGATAACATCTTGTACCATAAAAACAAACTGAGATCGGACGATCCTCCTGCGGACGTATTTGAATATCTCGATGAAATCGCCGCCCAAGCGCCTCCCGGAAGCGAGAATCTGATTTTCACTCCGTGGCTGAACGGGGAAAGAACTCCGGTGGATAATACCACCATTCGAGGAGGATTATACAATATCTCCGTCACCACCGATCTCAACAATATCGTTAGAGCGTTCATGGAGGGAGTGGCGTATAACAACCGGTGGACCTTGAAGTACGTCGAGAAATTCATCGGAAGGAGAATGGATACGTTAAACATGGTAGGCGGCGGCGGTAAGTCCGAATTATGGTGTCGGATTTTCGCCGACGTGCTGGACAGGACGATCCGGCAGGTGAGAAACCCTATTCAGGCTAACGCGCGCGGCGCGGCGTTCATTGCATCGGTGGCACTGGGTTATATCACATTTGACGACATCCCGGAATTGATTCAATACTCGAATACATTCCACCCAAATCCGGAAAATAGAAAAATTTACGACGAATTATTCAGGGAATTCCTGCAAATATATAAAAATAACAAAGCAATGTATCGGCGGTTAAACCAGGTACGGTGAAATTTTTTGGCCTGCGCTCACTTGATAAGATCGGCGCTTTTTTCATTCACCCTTGACTTTCAATCTTAACGGTTTGGATACTGCTTGATTTATCAGGCCGTATCTTGTATTACTTGATTTTGAAGGGAACGGGAAAGATGTCCGATAAAGATTTGACGAAGGCAATAAACAATGTTGCAGACTGTATAGTTCGGAGCAAGCGTTGCGTGGCGTTTACCGGCGCCGGTATAAGCACGGCGAGCGGCATTCCCGATTTCCGCAGCCCCGGCGGTATATGGGATCGTTTCGACCCTTCGGAATTCACATATCAAAATTTCATATCGAACGAAGAACATCGGCGCTTGCGCTGGAGAATGTTCAAGGAAAGCACCAAAACGTTCCGCGCTTCTCCCAACGCAGCCCACATTGCTCTTAACGACCTCGAGCAACTTAACAAACTCGAATGCGTTATAACTCAAAATATCGACAACCTTCACCGAAGCGCCGGCAATTCGAAGGTGATCGAGCTTCACGGAAACGCCATGTGGGTAAAATGCCTGGATTGCAGCGCCCTGTTCGAGCGCGACGAGATACAAAAACGCCTCGAAGCAGGAGAGGAGATACCCGAATGCTCGGCCTGCGGAGGCATGCTGAAAAGCGCCACCATATCCTTCGGCCAGGCTATGCCGGAAAAGGAAACACGGGAAGCGTTCGAATGCAGCCAAAGTTCCGATCTTTTCTTGGTTTTGGGGTCTAGCCTTGCAGTGCAGCCCGCCGCATCCATGCCGGTGTACGCAAAGCAAGCAGGGGCGACCCTGGTGATAATAAACCTCTCATCCACAACACTCGACCAACTGGCGGACATCGTAATCAATGCCCAAGTCACCGACATTTTGCCACCGATGGTAAAACGAGTCCGGGAAAAATTAAAATCCGACAATTAGGAACGATCAAAAAGATACCGATTACAAGAAAAGAACAACGCCGCATTTAAAACTTACGGGAAATTCAAAATCGGGAAATTCCAGGCAAAAACGTTTTCCGTTTCGACCTGTTGTTATTTATCGGCGGGCTGTTGATTTTGCGGGGCGACTTTAAAAGTATTCGACTTTTCCTTTACCCATTTCTCGATTAACGCTTTATGCGCCGGTGATATTTCCGTAAATTCTATGCCAATACCCGGCGGTAAATTCCTATGGCCGGCGGTTTCCGAGCCTGCTACAATAAAATCCACCTTCCCCCCGACCACTATGGTTTCGCCTTCCTCTTCGAGTCGAAATCGCGCCTTCACTTCCCCGCCCGGCGGCGCTACGTTGCTTGTTCGCAGATACATACCGTTAGGCCCGAGGGTATGCGTGTAAGCGCTGTATGGTTTCTCGCCCACCTTATATGTAATCAGCAGTTGGGCCGAAACCTGCTGCTCGGTTTTGTCTTCCCATTGGGGATGAAGGAAATCATCCACCCTCGACACGATCTCCTCCATACTATGCGATTTATCTATAAAGCCGACGGCCCCGAGCTCTCGCACGCGCCTGATATCATCAATGCTTTTAAAAAGCCCGGTGATTACTATCACGGGAACATCCCAACCACCTTCCATATGACGAATATTCTTCAAAACGTCAAATCCCAGCATTTTGGGCATCAGAAGATCCAAAAGCACCAGGTCTATTTTCGGCATTTCTTCCTTTACTATTTTTACCGCTTCTATTCCCTCGGCGGCATAAATGACCTCGTACCCCTTTTGGGTCAGCATATCGCCAAGCATTTCACGGAAGGTGGCGGTATCATCCACCACCAATATTCGCCCTTTGCTCATAAACGTTCCCTCTACACCGAATAACTTTCCTTGTCGGAAAATATCTTTCGGATATGTGGGTCAAGCAGTGTGCTTTTCGAACTCTTTTCCTTCACCAGCTTTTGAATATCCGGCCTGAGCTTATCAACCAACTCTTCGAGATATTCGGGGCTTATAGCCCTCTGTCGAGATTGCGGCGTCAACTCGAGCCGTTCCACGAGTTTCTCCAACAGCAATCTCGACGTCTCGTCCGGAAAGATGAAAAGCACCCCCATTCCGGGCGGTAGATCCCGCCTATGCCATTTACCGTTCGGGTCGTTTACCCAGGCCACTCGCCCCCTCAGCTTTATAAATACCGGCACCCCGGCGACTTCGAGCTCGAGGTGAAGTCTCGCCCCGGGCTGAAGCGGCTTTTCGGTACAAACGAAACTTCCACCCTTTCTGATATTCTCATTGTAATCTATGAGAAACTGATCCAATGTTACATATCTTACCCTCAAGCGCAGCGGCAATCTATCACTGCGGCAGTTCTTTTCCATCGAACCGGTTCCTTCCCCCCTCACACGCCCGAAGCGTGTTTGTATAATACTACTAGAATGTACCCTAAGATTATCAATCCCGCCAATACGTATAGAAGCGGATGAACTTTCCTGCCTTCTCCACGGAATAATTTCAATAATGGATACGTGATGAAACCTGCGGCGAGTCCGGTGGAAATATTGAATGTCAGGGGCATAAGAATAATCACCAGAAATCCCGGTAAAGCCTCTGTGAAATCCTCCCAGGGTATCTTGGCGATATTGGTCATCATGAGCGTTCCGACCACGATCAGGGCCGGAGCGGTTATCGGCTCGAGTTCCGAGCCGCCCTCGGCAAGCGTTCCCAGACCCAGGACTCTCGCCAGAATCATCAAGCCCATGGCCAGTATGAAAAGTACCGCCGTCACAACGTTCGCAAATCCCGTACGTCCTCCTTCGCTTACCCCTGCTGCGCTCTCGATATAGCTCGTTACAGTGCTTGTCCCAAAGGCCGCCCCGACGCATGTGCCGAACGAATCGCTCAGAAGCGCCTGCTTCGAACGGGGAAGATGACCTTCGACCATGAATCCCGCCTGCTCGCCCACACCGATAAGTGTGCCGACAGTGTCGAACATATCGAAGAAAAGCAGGATAACTATCGGCGCTATGTACTCGGGATGAGCGACAAAATTCAATGCATTGATTATATCAAGTTGAAAGACGGCGCCGGTTTCCGATTCCTGGATGGGAACAAACTTCACCAATCCGATAAGAACCCCCACAAGACCCGTCGCCAACAGTCCTAACAGTATCGCGCCTCTCACCCCTCTGGACATAAGGGCGGCCGTGAGTATCAGTCCTCCCAGTGCCAGGAGCGTTTCTCGCGAACTCAACCCACCGAAGCTGACGTAAGTGGCAGGGTCGCTCACCACCAGCCCCGCATGTTGTAAACCTATGAAGGCGATGAACGCTCCGATACCGCATGCCGTGGCGTATTTCAGTGTTTGCGGCACCGCGTCGATTACTTTCTCCCAAACACCCGCGACCGTGAGAAGCGCAAAAACAAACCCTGAAAGAAACACCATCCCAAGCGCCACCTGCCACGGGACTCCCATTTTGCCGCAAATGAAAAAACTGAAATAAGCGTTTAATCCCATACCCGGCGCTGCGGCTATCGGATACTTCGCGTAAATGCCCATCAACAAGGTGGTTAAAAAGCTCGCGA
>CAZDAF010000170.1:288-7963 GCA_964503115.1 uncultured bacterium | reverse complement strand
CGATGCGATTACCGGGATGGAGGGAGAGGGCCCGGGCCCGAGCGGTACCCCTCGGGAAATAGGATTAGTTATTATGGGCCAGGACCCAATCGCAGTGGACTATGTTGCGGTCAGTGTTGCGGGTTTTGACATTAAGAAAGTTCCTACCCTTGTTTCCGGTTTTAAAAGAGATTTTGGAATAAATTCGCCTGACGAAATTCAAATTATCGGAGAAAAATTAGAAGATGTTCAGTTGTCTGATTTTATCCCTACAAGATCATCAATCTCTTCCCATGTGTTGAGAGGACGGCTGGTCGGCCCTACGGTAAGGAACTGGTTTGTCGAAAAACCCGTTGTCGACGAAGAAAAATGCTCGCTTTGCTTCAAGTGCAAGGAAATATGTCCGGCGGAGGCTATTTCCAAACCGGTAAAAAAGGAAAAAACGCCTAAAACCGACTACAAGAAATGCATAAGATGCTTCTGCTGCATGGAAATATGTCCCGAATCCGCAATATTCCTTAAAAGAGGAAAGCTGCAATGGATTATGAGATTATAACAATCAACCGGATGCATCGTCCCTCTATTTGACGTGGGCTTTCAGGCGTTGAGCCGCGATCCGGGCGCCACGGCCCTTCTTACTCGCGCGATACTCGCTATTCGCTTTCCGCTCCGTTATTTTATGTAATACCCCGATACCCGCCACTTGCCGTCCTTGTCCAGCATGGGGGTAACGGTCTCGACGGCGGACTTCTTGTTCTCGAACGAGGTTTCGAACTGGATGACCACGTATTCCCCGTCCGGGGCGCCGGGCAGCGAAGTTGCATAATTAGTGGTTTTCACTTTTCTGGAGATCAGCTTGCCCAGCGGCTTGCGCACGGCGTTCATCGACTGCTCCCACTGCTCCTGTGTGAGCGCGTTTTTAAAGGCCTCAGCAGCCTGCTCCCAACTTTGGGCGTATTTGCCCTGGTCGACTATGGCGAGCCATTTCTCCGTAGCGTCGACGGCGACGTCAACTTTTGCATTTCCCTTTTCTTTGCACGCGCCTGTAAACAGAATGACCATTACCATAAGCCCCAAGATGATGTTCCTTGACATTTCCCCACCTCCTGTGTTTTTATTCGATTGATATTGATTCCACGAAGTAATAGCATATTCACTATTCAAACTCAAGAACACGTTACAACGAATCGTGGCCGGTCCAACTTAGAGTAAAACGCATACATCAGGCCTCCAGGGGAACACACGGAACAGGAAAGGGCCGCCGGTAACTCCATACGGGAGCGCTCGATTGCGAGGGAAGCCCTAAGCAAACGAGCACCAATAGCCGATGGGAATCGGCCCCTTTCATAGTGGAGACAGACACCTCCTCTCAGAACCCTCAGGGGTCATCCTGAGAGACTATAATGTCTGTTGCTTTCAGCCCGGACGGAAGGATTCCGAAGGATTCCAACGTCAGGAAGTAGATGCGACAACACCCTCCGGGGCTACTGATTCAGCGGTAGATACTTCCTTTGCCTTCTCTATCACCGTTGTCAGATAAATCGCGAGTGGTCTGTATCCCAAATGCGCCCATTTGCCGAACGGCACCTCGATAACCAGCATGGGAACTGCGACGGCGAGATGAATCACAAACATATAATATGTTGAAAAGGGAAGTCCCAGGATACGGAATACATGAACCAGAATGCCGGTAAGGGTCGTGAGAAAAAGAAGTATCAAGAATATCCAGTCCGTCGGATGTGAATGTTTGTGAATTTCATCGCGCTTTCTAAGTCGGCCGATCATGAAATCAGCGGTCACGTAAAGAAGTACAAACGTGGCGTAATATCCCAACAATCTCTGGGGATGGTAAAACGGATAGATTTCATCGGTCTGGAACCATCGCAGGAAAACAACCACGAGTATAAACATCGTGCCATAAGCGGAAACGAGGAGCAGATGTTTTATCCAGCGGAGCGAACTTTCACCGCACTCTTGCCACCTTATTTGCGTCAGGCCGTGGAGAACCAGTGTTTTAAATTCTTTCACATAGATCGATAAGGGTATTTTCAGGCCTTTTTCCCCGCCCAGTATAGATCGATACATTCTGTAAGCATTCGTTAGCAAGAAAAAGGACAGGATTACCGCCATAGACCAGTCGCCTACTTCCACCCACTTCGCCGGGGCGAAAACATTGAGTTGCACCCCTCCTTCTTCGGTTAACTCAGTTAACATCGGTCCGTGGAGGAAGTAAAACAATGCCACTACAATGAGGGCGACCACAAGCACCGCCCCAACTTCCCACACCTTGGATATATAGAGTTTTTTCGACAGTCCAGTCCAGTCATATTGAGAGGTCAGGTATCGACGTGCGGCCATCATGGTCTCACCGGGGTTTGCCTCTCGTGGACAGGTCTGGGAGCACTCACCACAGTAGTAACAGAGCCATGGTTCGGGAGACTGAAGTAACTTCTCCGTCAAGCCCAATTGAAGGCATCGAATAACCTTTCGCGGAAACACGGTCGATCCCTTCGACAGGGGGCAGATAGCGGTGCAATTCCCACAGTTCATGCACTTATCGATATCTCCGCCACCAAATTCAGCAACTTCCTTACGTAAATTCGGATCGATTCGGAGACTCATTTGTTTTCCTCCTTTAACAACACGTATTCGTAGTATTCGTCGCGTTCTTCTCCCTCGGCGACCTCCCCGTACTTTTTCATGCCCATTACGTACCACATAACCTCATGGTTCGGTAAACCGGTGATCTTGGCGATCTCCGGCACAATTTTGGGGCCGTCTTCGAGCACTTCTGTAATTCTTTTACGAATCTTGGTCCGCTCGCGGTGGTTTTCCATCCGTTCCTTCGGCACTCCTCCACGGCGATCTCGCAGTATCTGGATCGGCTTTTTTTCCTTTGGTTTTTCCGTTTTAGCCTCATTTTCACTCATATCCGGCCTCCGTTAATCATAGTCCGCGACGATAGCGTCGATCATTGCATCGAACTGGTTTAAACGCCATCCTTCCAGTTGAATAGCTCCATATGGACACACTGCGGCGCACATACCGCAGCCCTTGCACAACGCCGGGTTGACCTCAGCCTGTTTCACCTTCTTGCCGTCCACCTCGCGCTCGACCAGAGACAGCGCCTTCTGGAACGCGCACGCTTTTATGCACTCGGTGTCACAGACACCTTCACCTCGGCAAAGTTCGGTGTCTACGCGCACCACAAACGGGTCAAGTTCGATGTAACCTTTCGCGAGGATACCCGCCACTTTCGCTCCAGCGGCAGAGGCGGCAGCACAGCTTTCGGTGATGTCCATAGGGCCCTGGCAAGTGCCGGCGATAAACACACCACCAACGGCAAGCTCCACCGGTTGCAGTTTCGGGTGAACTTCCTGTAAAAAGCGGTCGGCGCTACGCGGCAGCTTGAGCATATCCACCAGACCACTGATGTCATGCGGCACCATCCCCGTAGACAGCACCACCACATCAGCCGGAACTTCGACATCCTCGCCCCACGTAAGCGTATCCTTTACTGTTACGGTGAGCGGGGATGCATCCCCACTTGCCGCCTTGGAGACCACAGGGGGCTCCTCGGCTTTATAGCGAAGGAACAGAACACCGCGCTCCGATGCATCTTCGTAGTAGTCTTCGTGTCCACGGCCGTAGGTCCGGATATCCTGGTAGAAATCGAAGATATTAATCTCCGGAAACCGTTCGCGTACCTCATCGGCCACCTGAAGCGTTGCGGTGCAACAGACACGCGAGCAGTAATCGTTGACTCGCCCGTCAGATCCGGGCTCATGGATACCTTCCACCTGCCGGCTGCCCACGCAATGAATCATGCACATGTTTCTTATGGGACGACCGTTAAGCTTGATCTTGCCGCCGGTCGGCCCTTCCTTGTCCAGCATGCGGACAAGCTGCGGTAGCGTAATGACTTCCGGGTGCTCTCCGTATCCGTACTCACCCTGTCGAGGCTCGTATGGGTCGAAGCCTGTAGCCAGAACAATCGCGCCTACGAGCAGATCAATTTCTTCCGGCTGTGCATCGAGCTTGATCGCCTTACCGCCCGGGACCTCGGTGCATTTTCCGCACTTGGTGCAGGTTTCCCAGTCGATTGCAGGGAGAGACGGGTAACAACCCTGATACGGCATATAAATCGCCTTGCGGTCGGCAAGGCCGAAATCGAACTCGCTCTTGGCGGTTTCGGGACAGGCGTCAATTGCGGCGCGAACCTGGTCGGGATCGAGCTTCTCGGTAACTCCGCGGGGATGCCGACGTACCTTCAACTCAAAGTTACCGATGTATCCCGAAGCTGCGGTTACCTCTGCTAATGTGTGAACTGAGATGTTCGCGTCCTCTTGTACCTCGTCCATGAGGCTGCTCAATAGCCCGGCAGCCTCGCTCCCCGTGGGGTAAACGCGAGCCAGCTGTGCCATTCGCCCGCCCAGGAAAGGTGAACGCTCGATCAAGGAAACCGCAAAACCGTGTCGCGACAAGTCCAGTGCACACCGCAAGCCGCTGACTCCGCCGCCGATTACCGCCACATGAGGTTTCGCATCCACGCGGATAGGATCGAGCGAATTCAGAAGCCCGGCCTTGGCCGTTGCAGCGGCAACCAGCCGGATTGCCTTGTTTGTGGCTTCCAAAGGCTCAGACTTGCTGCACCAGCTTACCTGCTCCCGGATGTTGGCGTGTTCATACAAATACGGATTCAGGCCCGCGCGGATCACCGTCTTGCGGAAGGTAAGCTCATGCAGGCTTGGGGAGCATGAGGCAACGACAATGCGGTTGAGATTCTCCTTGGCTATATCTTCGATGATTATGTTCTGACCGGGGTCCGAACACATAAACATATCGCGACGCGCAACCACCACATTCGGAAGCTTGGAAGCCGCCTTGACCACTTTCTCAACGTCAACGATGTCCGAAATGTTGCCCCCGCAATGGCAAATATAAACGCCTATTCGGGGAGATTCCGCCTCATTCCCACTTTTCGTGTTTTCAGTGTCATGTTCGTTCATCGTGTTTATACTCCGCTTTGGTCGGCAGCGGCCTCTTCGCGTGGCCCGCCGTTTTTCACCACTCTCGGTTCTTTGTTTTTATCAAGGTTCCGGCGCAGGTAGATCGCAGCTTCCATAGCCGCCGCGCCGGCCTCTACGATTGAATCGGGGATGTCCTTCGGACCCGCCGCCGTCCCGGCGACGAACACACCCTCTTCATCGGTGCGGCATGGCGCAAGAGACGGTTGTACGGAATTGACGAAACCGTCTTCAGCGGTCTTCGTCGGCACGATTGCCGCAGGATCCCATTCCGGATAAATTCCAAGCGACAAAACAATCATATCGTGCTTGCGTTCCTCCACCCTGCCGTCTTCTTCCATTACTTCTACTTTAACGATCGGGTTCTGCTCTTCGTCTTCGGTTATCTTGGCGACTTTGGCCTTAACGAACTCTATCCCCATAGCCTTTGCGTTCTGGTAGAACTGCTCGAAACCCTTGCCGAACGCGCGGATATCCATGTAGTAGATGGTAATCTCCACCAACGGCAACGCACCGGCAAGCAGCATGGCCTGCTTGATCGCGTACATGCAGCACACGCGCGAACAATAAGGTACGCCGTAGGGTATATCAAGGCTTCTATCACGCGATCCGGCACACTGCACATAAGCGACCGTATCGGGCACTTTTCCGTCGGAAGGTCGTATCACCCTGCCGTAAGGGCCATGCGGGGCCAGGAGACGTTCTACTTGCAGTGGATCCAGAACGTTTTTCAGTTTGCCGCCGCCGTATTCCTCTTTCGGTTCAGTCAGCTTGTATCCGGTGGCAAGTATGATAGTCCCCACTTCGACTGTGACCTCCTCCGGTTCTTGGAGGTAATTTAACGCTTTGGGGGGGCAAACTTTTTCACAGCGGCCGCAAAAAATACAATTGTCGACATCCAACAGAGCAATCTGGGGAATCGCATTCGAGAAAGGCACATATATCGCCTTGCGCGTGCCGAGATTGCCCTCGAACTCATGGGGCAGGACTACCGGACAGGCATACTCGCAAAGGCGGCAGCCGGTGCAGTCGTCCTCATTGATGTAGCGTGGTTTTTTGACGACGGTCGCCTCGAAACCGTCGCCCACCCGCTTGGTTTGCTTGACCTCGCAGTAAGTCATGATGGTGACATTATCGTGATGCGCCGCAGCGGCCATGCGCGGCGTGCAGATACAACTGGCGCAATCAAGCGTGGGAAAGACTTTGCTGAGGGCAATCATCTTCCCGCCAATACTGGGTTCCTTCTCGACAATGAGAACCTTGAAGCCCTGGTCGCCCAGATCAAGCGCGGTCTGTAGTCCCGCTATCCCACCGCCGATCACCAGTCCGTCGAATGACAGCCTTTTATCTCCCATCTTCCTGAAACACTCCTTTTATGTCGATTATAGCGATTTGATTGTTATAGATTTCGCACCGGCCTAAGCAGCGGACGTCTGTCCCATCAGAAGATCGTTCATCTGGTTGACTTCTTTCAGGAACGGTCGTGAACACACAGTGCATATTGCGCAAATTCTTAGCTTATTCGTATCAAGCCCGCGTTCTTTCATCATTGCATGAACCCGGCCTATCCGCGCGGCCAATTGATCATAAGCCCCTTCATAAGGGCACTCGTGGCCACAGCTCATCACGATGATTCCATCAATTCCTTTATCGAAGCACCGCAGGTAGAAATCTTCCGGAAACATCACCGGTGCGGGCACACGGATAATGTAGGTGTTTGTCGGGTATTCGGAATGGATCTGCCCCACGTTGTCCGCGCCCGGATATGCGCACGCCACGGTAGCCATAATTAATATTTTCGGTTTTTTTTGCCCTTCGGTTTCCGCCATGTTTTCGTCTCCTCAAATTCGCCGAAATCGCCCCGGGTGGGCCGGCAAACCCCCATTAAAAACGCTCGCTAGCGCCCCTAACAGCCGGCCCATAGCCCGGTTCGTCGGTCTTATTTCTTTCGGGTGATGAACATCCGGTCGTAGCCTTCAGCTTCGACCGAGCCAAGAAACTCGTGTCCAACCTTTCCCGCCCATTTGGGCAGATCATTTTTGGTCGAAGCATCACCGGACATCACCTCGATCGTATCGCCTACCGAGACGGTCCCGATAGCTTTCTTGGCTTCCAGAAGCGGTCCCGGGCAAGCGCTTCCCCGGGCATCCACCACTTTTGCCACCTGAATTTTGTCCACATCGATATCAGCCATGATTGTTCCTCCTTGTCAAATTCTATGTTGGAATCAAGCAAAAGTTAATACAACTTCAGCTTCTTCAGCATCACTCACGAACGTCGCAACGCCGCCCATTTCCACACCGTCAATCAAATCTTCCTCTTTTACTCCTGCGATCGGCAAAGCCGCTGAGCAGGCGATCATCTTGGTTTCAGCCTCAAGCATGATCTCGAGGAACTCCGGCAACGGTTTCGGCCCTTCGGGCAGCACGATCTTTTCCGCCCCGCCTTTTTTGATGATATTCAAACCGCTCATCGTGAAAAAGAACGTCACCTCCATATCCATAGCCAGCGCTCCCGCAGCCAGCATGAACGGCGGAAACGCCTTATGTGGCTCGTCCGATCCGCAAAAGATTAACATTTTTGACATTATTTACCTCCTATGGTTTTTGTTAGTTGTAAGTATTTACAACTACTAACACTGAAATGTAACATTGAAATGCCGTTCTTTC
>CAZDAF010000170.1:0-278 GCA_964503115.1 uncultured bacterium | reverse complement strand
AATTTCTTCGCCTTCTTTCAAACCTTCAAGCACTTACTTTCAAGGCGTTGTTTCAGTTAGTTGCCAGTATGCGCATATGCCTTATTATCACTTTGCGCAAACACCTTATAACAAAAACCAACCTGTGTCAACTAGGCAGGGTGGCGGCTGGTAATGCCTGATTGCGGACGGTGGGACTGTTGAAAAACACTTAGACACTGTCATCCTGAACGAATCAATGTCCTGAATTTAACCCGGATTTTGCGTTTGGATAGAGTTGTCTTGAAGGGCCTTTAAAA
>CAZDAF010000169.1:0-7969 GCA_964503115.1 uncultured bacterium | reverse complement strand
TCCTTGTACTGTTTCGAAAGCATCTTCAATAACGGTGTTATCCCATCGCGTATTTCATCTATGACGGCCCGGTCGGTTATGACTATGTAACGCACCGGTTGGGAGTTGCCCGCAGTGGGCGCGAAGCGTGCGGCTTCGAGAAGACGCTCGATAATCTCGGTCGGTACGGGATCCTTCTTGAATATTCGGTTCGATCTGCGGCGGAATATTACTTTCTCGACCTCGGTCAATTCGGCCATATCTTCGGATAAAGGCTTTCCTTCTCCAAGGGGTTGGGGCATTCTGATGGGACGTTCCCTGTAAGAAGACTTATAAAATCCTTCGTCAATAATAACTTGTCCCTCAACGGTGATGGCCCCCTCGGGGCATACCACGGTGCAATCGCGGCAACCGAAACAAGACGGCTGCATCGTGTCGCCCATTTTCATGCGAGGGACAACAATGGCCTTCTTGTCGCGCAACTCGATCGCCCCAAGAGGACATATCCTTATGCAATACCCGCATCCCTTACACTTTTCCGCGTCTATTACAGGTATGCATGCTTTGCCCGGAGGGGCTATTACACTGCGGTATCTCTCCAAAAACATGGCAACACCTCCCGTGCATTAAGCATACCCGCACCCACTTTTCCCGTCAAGAAGGCGCTTCACGTTTGGAAAAAGATCGCTCGATGATGTATATTTTCTTATTTAGGAGGTGACGGTAATGCAGTTTCCCGATTATAGACCGAGAAGGTTGCGCCGAACGGAGGGATTGAGGCGGCTTGTGCGGGAAACACACCTGTCACTCGATGACCTTGTTTATCCGATGTTCGCGGTCCCCGGCAAGAATGTAAAGAAGGAAATAGCTTCCATGCCGGGGAATTACCACTGGAGCGTGGACGGACTGGCTGAAGAATGCCGGCGAATTTACGACTTGGGCATACCGGCAGTTATACTTTTCGGTATTCCCGAGCATAAGGACGAGGTTGGCAGTGGAGCGTATGCTGCGAAGGGAATAGTACAACGCGCGGTCAAAGCGGTTAAAAAGGCCGTTCCCGATCTCGTGGTTATAACCGATGTTTGCCTTTGCGAATACACTTCCCACGGGCATTGCGGCGTTATAGTCGATGGCGAGGTGGACAACGATGAAACGCTTGATTTACTTGCGGCCGTCGCTCTGTCTCACGCGCGATCCGGCGCGGACATAGTGGCGCCGTCCGACATGATGGACGGCCGCGTCGGGGCCATACGCGAGGCTCTCGAGCAGGAAGGCTTCGAGCACGTCGCCATACTAAGCTATGCGGCGAAGTATGCAAGCGCTTTTTACGGCCCGTTCCGCGACGCGGCGGACAGCGCGCCGCAATTCGGAGACCGGCGAGGATACCAGATGGATCCACCCAACGCCGATGAGGCGATACGCGAAGTGGCGCTCGATGTGCAGGAGGGTGCAGACATTATTATGGTAAAGCCCGCCATGCCGTACCTGGACATAATAACTCGCGTATGCGACGAGTTCGATTTGCCGGTCGCGGCATACCAGGTCAGCGGCGAGTACGCCATGATAATCGCCGCTTCAAAACAAGGATGGATAGACCTCGAAAAAACGGTTATCGAGTCACTGATCGGTATCAAAAGAGCGGGCGCGAGCTTCATCCTGACCTACTTCGCTCCGCTTGTCGCCAAATTGCTTGTGGGGAAATAACCCGGTGCAGGCAAAAAACCTGAAACTGCTGAGTGGGCTCGAACTCTTCAAAGAGTTCTCCAACACCGAGCTTATGCTGGTGCTTATGTCCGCCAGAACGCTCGCTTACGAACCGGATCAGATCATTATACAGGAAGGCACCGATGGCGACGCGCTATATATCGTCAAAGGAGGCGTTGTCAGAATTACCAAATACGACGGCAGGGGCAGAGAACACGAACTGGCCACCATCGGGTCGGGGGAATGTTTCGGTGAGGTTTCCCTTTTGGACACCGAGCCCCGGTCGGCGAGCGTTTACGCCAAAACGGCTTGTGTACTATTTAAGGTAGGGCGCCACGAATTCGCCGACCTTATAGCCCACCACAAGGAAATAGAAAGAAAGTTCTACAAGGCCGTTGCGCTTATTCTCGCCAAAAGGCTCCGGCACGCGAACGAATACCTGACTTTCAATCTCGAAGTCGGCGAACTTATCTCCGAAATCCGAAAAGAAAAAAAATAGGTTCGATACTTCCCCCCCCGGACGTGAAAATGAAACAGCTCTTTTATTTCAACTCTTTCACTGCGCCCCCGGAAGAGCGGGAACGACGGAACTTTCCGAAGTAGTCACTTTCGACTCTTCGGAAACTTCAGTGAGGGCCTTTTCGAGGTGCTCAAGGAATCTCGGAAGGTTGCTGGCGACGTTGCCGTAGCGTTTCCCATTGAAATAGAAAGTGGGTACCGAGTGGATGTCTTCTTCGATGCACCCGTCTATGTCCTGTTTAATGTACTCGGCGGTAGCGGGATCGGCCATGCACTTCCGAAAACGATCCTCGTTCATCCCCAGTTCCTTCGCATACGTCGCAAGCGCATCAATGTTCCAATCATCCTGCCTTCGCTCGAACAACAGGTCGACAAACTCCCAAAATTTCCCCTGCTTCTGAGCGCAACGAGCCGCATATGATCCCACACATGATTGTGGATGAACGTTATGTTTCAGAAGTGTGTTGCAATCCTTGTCCAATGGGAAGTTTACGAAAATGACATAAAACTTGTCTCCATATGTCTTTACCGCCTGGTTCACCGTGGAATGTGCCATTGCGCACCAGGGACACTTTGTTTCACTGACTTCAACCACTTGTACGGGGGCCGAGCGGGATCCTTTTACAGGGTGGTCGGCGAGAGGAATTTTACCCATGGGAGGAAATTCCTGTTCCGGTAGCTTTATTTTTATGCTCGAACACGCATAAGAGCTGATTACAAGCACCAGCCCGGTTAAAGCCGCCGCGCCCCATACGCGGGGCAACCCTATCCAGTCCTTGACATCATTAAAAAACGGCATCCACCTGCCCTCCGGTACATCTTTAGACCATATTACGGCATAAATCAACATAAGGACGTTAACCACATAAAGAACCATGCAAAACAAGCAGTAAGCCTTTATTAAAAAAGCCGAAACGCAGGCTAAAAAAATCGAATAAACGACGCACCACGCGGATATAACCAACAGGTAGTTGGGGACATGCGCGTGAAAACGGCTTTTTTCAGGTTTCATCCCTAATAAGGTAAAAACCAGACATACAAGGTAAGTTAGAATCCCAAGGTAGGCGATGGGCATTTTCAACATCGTGCTGAAAGGGCCGCAAGCCACTTCCGAACAACTAATTGTATCGCTAATGTCACAAATGGCGTCTTTCAGAGCACAGTAATAATGAAGACGGGTTAGGTAAATGGAAGATCCTATGCCGATAAGTATGGTTATGATAAGAAAACCAACAAGTATTATTCGGGGTTTTCGAGGCGACTTCTTTCGACTCATTTCAACACCTTATTTTAAAAGACACTTGTCAATCACGCAAGTTGCATCAGCCGGTTGGGCCTGCGACATATGCATGGGAGTAGTAGAAATAGCGGCCGTTGGGGAGCTGCTTTTATCCCAAACACGAATACCCCGGACAAAAACAGTCCTATTTTCTTTTAGAAAAAAGAAAACCCGGACGGGTCTGTAGGATAGACAAAGCATGTCCTGAGCGAAATCGAAGGGAAAACCCGGTTACCGCTCACTTCGTTCGCGGATTGCGCGTATCCGTTCCGGGCAGGCTAGCCAGGTAACATCCTGATAGCTTTCAGGGAACACGCTTGAGCGCATTTGGCGCAGCCATGACACCATTTTCCCAGGTTGATCTGCGGCGCTTCGTATGGACTTTTCTGTATCAAGCTTTCGTACTCGCACTCTTGCGCAGCGATGCAGACGCCGTAATTGCATTTCTCGGGCCGGCACATTCCATAGTCCATCATGGCTACTGTCTTGGGCATCGGCTCGTCTTCTTTGTCTCTTTTGCTATGTCCAATTGCTCCGACAGGTTTTCAACTTCCTTAAGTATGGATGTCGGAATCTATTGAAGTTATACAATGTGCCCGGGCACCGGTATTTTTCTGCGAAGCTTTTTGAGGCTTATAACGCTTATTTACAAAGCCTTATCTTATGTACCGTCAAATTGCGCCATCAGCTTTTTGTATACGGCGCAACCGCGGCTAGAGCAGCGCCTCGACTTTGGATCTTATCGCGCCTTCGGATACCGCTCCAAGGCTTTCGTCAACCTTCTGGCCGCCACTGAAAAACAGCAGCAATGGTATGCTCACAACCCGGAATTCCTCGGCCTTTTGAGTGTATTCATCAACATTTAGCTTACAGAACTTGAGTTTGCCTTCATATTCTTCCGACAACTTCTCAGTTATCGGAGCGATCATGTGGCATGGGCCGCACCATGGCGCCCAGAAATCCACTACAACAGGTATCTCGGACTTAAGTACTTCTTCTTCGAAGTTTTGATCGGTGATATCTTCTACCATTTTGGGCTTCTCCTTTTTCCAGTGAGGGGTTCATCGTTTATGTTCCGGAACTCATTGAAATAATACTGCCAAGGACTTCCATTGATACTTATAACCGGCCGACTTCAGCTTTTATTATATCTTCATCACTATTGAGATACAAGGCTCCCGTAGGGCAAAATTCCACGCATTTCAGGCACCCGGTGCAATCTTCCTGTTTCGCCAGAGGTGCGCCGTCAAAAGTACTAACACTCATATTCAAACCCCGGCGCGCGAAATCCAAAACCCTGCACCCCACCAGCTCGTTGCATACCCAGATGCATCTTCCGCACAGTACGCAACGATTGGGATCGAGACCGAAATCGGAGCGGCTGTCGTCCACCGGCAATTCCATCTCGATCTTTTGGTGAGTCTTCTGCCTGAGAGGGAATTTCATTTTCTTTGCCACTTCCTGCAAAGCGCATCGGCGGTTGGCAGGGCAATTTTTGCACTCAAGGTGGTGGACGGACATCAGCAGGTCAAAGGCGGATTTAACCAGGCGGTCCACCTGCGGAGACCTGGTTTTTATTTTCATCCCCTCTTTTACGGTCTCAGTGCAACTTGTTACCGGTGAGGAATATCCTTCTATTTCGACAAAGCACAGCCGACATGATGCCGGAGGTGATTCGGCTTCTTTGATTGCACACAGGTGAGGGATATAGATACCCGCTTCCAGGGCGGCCCAAAGTATTTTGTCTCCTTCATTGGTCTTTACAGGTGTCCCATCGATGGTAATGTTTACATGGGCCATTTTATTCTATTCCTTTACGGTCTCTTTCTTTTCCGGGCGGGGTTCGGATGGCGGCACTTCGCTGACAGGCGAAATTTTTATAACCGCGTCATATTCCGGCGGACATGCGCCCATGCAGGAGTCGCATTTCACACAAAGCTCCTGGTCAACCACTTTAATACGCTTTGAATTGGAATAAATAGCCTCCGGCGGACAGCTACCCACGCAGGCGTCGCATGAACGCACGCACTTGTCGGGCAGGATGTAATAAGCGGTCAGGGACTTGCATACCTTGGCGGGACATGTTTTCTCGTTTATATGAGCTTCGTACTCGTCCCTGAAATATTTTATCGTGGTCAGAATCGGGTTGGGCGCAGTCTTGCCGAGGTTACAAAGAGAGCCCATTTTTATATTTTGGGCAAGCTCCAAGAGATAGTCTATATCCTCCGGCTTGCCTTTTCCTTCGGATATATCCGTCAGCTTGTCGAGCATGTGTTTTGTTCCGATGCGGCAGAAGGTGCATTTGCCGCAAGACTCTTTTTGCGTGAACTCCAGAAAGTAGCGGGCCGTATCCACCATGCAATTGTCCTCGTCCAGGATAACCATTCCGCCCGAACCCATGATCGCGCCCGCTTCGATCAGGCTGTCGAAGTCGATAGGTGTATCGAGCATACTCTCGGGCAGGCAGCCGCCCGATGGCCCGCCGATCTGGACCGCCTTGAATTTCTTGCCGCTGGGTACGCCTCCGCCAATATCGAATATAACCTCTCGCAAGGTGGTGCCCATGGGCACCTCGACCAGGCCGGGGTTGGCGGTTTTGCCCGCCAGGGCGAACAGCGCAGTCCCCTTGGATGTTTCCGTACCGACAGAAGCGAACTTCTCCGACCCTTCGGTGAAAACCAATGGAGCGGCGGCCAGGGTCTTGACGTTGTTTACCACGGTAGGCTTTCCGTAAAGGCCCTCTTCGGTAGGATATGGAGGCCTTACCCGGGGCATGCCGCGCTTGCCCTCTATTGAGGCGATCATCGCGGTTTCTTCACCGCACACGAATGCGCCCGCACCCCGGATCACCTTTATATCAAACCCGAACCCGCTACCAAGAACGGACTCGCCCAGAAGTCCGGTTTCGCGCGCCTGGACGATTGCCTTGTGAATTCGCGCAACGGCCAGAGGATATTCATCCCTCACATAAACAAAGCCCTCCCCGGCGCCTGTAACCCAGCCCTCTATTAACATGCCTTCTACTACGGAATGAGGATCGCTCTCCAGAATGGTTCGATCCATAAACGCGCCGGGGTCACCCTCGTCGGCATTGCAAATCAGGTAACACTCTTCACCCTCCCGGGATATCAACATCTGCCGTTTTTTCCAGGCGGGGAAGCCTCCACCGCCAAGACCGCGAAGACCTGAGGCTTTGCATATCTCAAGAGCTTCCTCCCGGGTTTTGGAGAGGGTTATTATAAAACCCCGGTAAGCGTCATTGGCTATAGCGTGCATGATGTTCTCGGGGTCGATCAGGCCGCAGCGGCGCAGCAGCCGGCGGGTCTCCAGACCGTAGCGGGGCAGATCGGCCATGCGGGGGAACATATCGTTTTCCTCGATGGCTCCCAGGAAAATTTCAAAGTAGGGGTCTTCTTCCAGAAAAAACCTTTGCACCAGGTTTTTCACTATAATGGGCGAGAGATGACCGTAAAGCATACTCGGATAACCGGGTCGTTTGACGATGGCCAACGGTTCGGCATAACAATGGCCGAAGCAGCCAACCTGGATCACCGTCGCTTCGATACCGTGGGACTTCAGCTCTTCCCGAAATGCCTCCTCCACTTCCAAGGCGCCGGCGGACCTGCCGCAAGTAGCCGCGCCGACCAGCACGTACGAGGCGTTATCATCCAGAAGCTTGCCCCACTCGGCGTCGGCCTTTTCCTTGAGCGATGAGAATGCCTTTTGCGCAGCCTCGAAATCAATATCCGCGTTCATTACTCCGGATATTCCTCCGCCGGCTCGGTCCCGCCGGGCGGGATCGACTCCGCTTGTTTTTTCGCTTCGCGCTCGGCTTTCTCTTTGGCTATTTGATGTTGGAGAAGTATCCCGTCAACTCTGTTGGGAGCCATATCGCCGACTACCTCATCCTGCACAATGCTCACCGGGGCCATTACGCAGCAGCCCACACAGCCGACCCTCTCGATGCTGTACTCGCCGTCTTCGGTGCGCTCGCCCTCATCGATTTCCAGGCGCCGTTTCCACTGATCCATTATCAGATCGCCGCCTTTGATGTGGCAGGCCGTGCCCAGGCAAACCTTGATGTGGCACTTGCCCGGGGGAGTAAATCGAAACTGGTTATAAAAAGTAGCCACTCCGTACACATTGGCAGGAGATAACCCGAGGTGTTCGGCGATTTTTATCATTCCTTCTCTGGGCAGGTATCCGAACCGCTCCTGAACCTCCTGGAGGATGGAAATAAGATTCCTGAATTGTTCGGGTTCGGTATCGAGTATCGTGGAAATACCTTCTAAAATCTCTTGTTCTTCAACAACTTCCATTTATTATATAGCCCTAACAAAATATATACGTTTTTTTACTGTAACACAATTTCACCGGGAAACAACGGGGGGGGCCCTATATGGGTTCTTTTCCCCTGATTCCCGGTTAATGGCATTGACCTGCCCCCAATAAGTGTACCAGTTTTTATGTTAGTCTCAACTCCATTTC
>CAZDAF010000168.1:0-7990 GCA_964503115.1 uncultured bacterium | reverse complement strand
TAATGTCATAATTCTCGAGGCGAACCTTCCCGGCTCCGGCGGTCGAAGCGTGCTCAAGGCGCTGAAAGGAAAAGACGGCCTGCGGCAAATTCCGGTTATAATTCTGGAAGAGGAAGGCTTGCCGGGCAGACAAGCGAGGGCTGAGAAAAGTACTGCCGGTGACCTCTCCGCCGGAATTAAGGAAAAGGTGTTCGATGTTGTCAGGAAACCCCTCGAGCGGCTGTCCCTGGTCGATGCGGTGCGGCAAGCGCTTGTCTTTGTCCATAGCGGGACGAAAGGTAGAATCTCTAAAAAATCGCCTGCCGACCGGGGCATTACTACCGCCGGAACGGAGCGTCAATCCCTTCAAATATTGTCACATGATAAAGAAGATGTTCTCGATAAAAAAGACCAAATGAAATTCGCGGCGTTCACCGACAACGATTTTGAGCGCTTTCAGGATTTTCTTATCAGAAAAGTGGGACTGTACTTCGATATAAAGCGCAAATTAGATCTTGCAAAAGCGCTGAGGCATCGGATAGTAGCCCTCAATATGGAGAGCTATCTGGATTATTATCAATACCTAAGCCATTCACTACACGAAGAAAAAGAACTCCGGAAATTGGTTCTTTATTTGACTATAGGCGAAACCACCTTCTTCCGATCCCCGGACCAATTCAAGGCAATGAGGGAATACATCCTGACTCGGTTGTTGACCGAGCGGCGTAAAATGCCAAGGCCCACGTTGAGGATATGGTCCGCCGGATGCTCGACCGGCGAAGAGCCGTACACCATCGCCATAACGTTGAGGGAAATTGTCCCCGATATAAACAACTGGGACATCCGTATCACTGCAACGGATATTAACCAGAGATTCCTGCGGTTCGCCCAAGAGGGACTTTATCCGCCGAGAAAGGTGCGATATGTCAGCGACGACATATTACGCCGATACTTCAAAAGGGAGGAGGGACACTACAGGCTTTCACCCGAAATCCGCGGTATGGTGAATTTCAAATATCATAATATTTCCGTCGACAGCTATGATCCTTTCGATGGAACAGATATTATTTTCTGCAGAAATGTTCTTATATATTTCCGGCGGGACAGAATTCATAACGTTATTGAGAAGTTTCATCGCATACTTATAGATAGTGGGTATTTAATTCTGGGCTATTCCGAAACTCTTTTCCAGATATCCACGGACTTTAAGAGCATTCATTACGGCGATGCTTTCTTTTACGTGAAGGCCGATGCTGAAGAAGAAATACCCGAAATTACGCAACCGGAGCCGATCAAACGGCCTTTCCCGCATCAACCGGTGCTCGAGGATGTGGCCGCGCGACCGATTTCGACCCGACGGACAGCTGAAATAGATCAAACCAATCCAACGTTCGGACATACTTCGATTCCTGTGGCCCGGATACAAAACGAAGCTGCGCCGGTTGTTGAAGTGCTGCGTGACCAAAGTGTGATGGAAGAGGAACTTACCCGGGAAGAAACCGACGAAAGAGACGCGTTATGGGAAGAAGGGCTGAATTATTATTTCTATGAACAGTTCGATTACGCTGAAGACGTTTTCAGGAAACTGGCGGAGAAATTCACCAATTACGCTCGATCACAACTCGGACTGGGTTTCATACATGCAAATAAGGGTGAAGACAGCCTTGCGCGAGATAAAATCGAGCGGGTACTCGAAATGGACAATCTTTTGCCTGAGGCTTACTATCTGAGAGCCCTTATCGAGGAGAAAAACGGCAATATTGAAGCTGCGATGGCCGATTATCGCAATGTTATTCTGCTGGACCCGGATTTTGCAATGGCTCATTTCAATCTGGGGATATTATACATAAAGCAAAATCGAGTTAAAGACTCCAGGAGGGAGTTCCGAAATACGCTTAACATCTTGAAAAGTTACGATACTCACCACAGCATCAAATTTTCCGGCGGACTTCACCGTGAAGCATTAATACAACTTTGCGAGGATCTCAGTGAATGACCGATAGACCTGAAAAGAACGGTGGGAAAAAGTCGCCCCGCGATAAAAAGCGTAAGGTCTTGATCTCGGACCCCGAACCGTTTATAAGGGACACTCTCACCATAAAGCTTGCGAGCAGGGGCTATAACATTCTCGCGGCGGAGTCGGGAAGAGATACCGTGCGCATGGCCGTAAGACATGAACCTTCGCTGATTTTGATGGAGATAAGCTTCAAGGATATCGAGGGCTTCAGAATTTGCCAATTGCTGAAAGGACACCAGCGCACCGGCGATATGCCGATAGTGGTGTTGACAAAGCTCGAAGATACTCCCGAAAGAACATTTCTTTTCAACCCATATGTCGAAGATTTTATCACCAAGCCCTTCAGTCCCGGCGGGGTGGCCCGAATTGTGGACAGGGTCATCCGGGAGAAGAGCGCCAAAAGGTGACACATGGATGATGCCGACAATAAAAAGAAAACGCTTGTAAGACAGCTCGAGTCGTCAAACCTGCTCAACGTGGTCGAGCCTATAATGAAGAGCGGAGCCAAGGCGCACTTGCATGTCGAGATGGGTTTCGAGAACGGCGATTTTTATTTTGACGGCGGCCGTATGGTTTTCGCACGAGCCTCCGCAATAAAAGGCAGTGAAGCCGCGTATTATCTTATCTCATGGAGGAACGGAACTTTCGCATTGAGAAAGGTCCGGAAAACGCCTGAGCACAATGTGAATATCGAATGGATTGACTTTGTGAGATTTTACGAAGAGGAAATAGAAAAAATAGTGCTTGGGTTTGTCCCCGAAGTGGATGGCGGGCTGTATCTCGAGATGAGGGATCAGCGCGGCGGGAAAGCTTTTATTTCCGATCATTTGCAAAAACGGTTATCGGCCCCGGCTCTCGAGGTTCTTATCGGCGATCCGAATATCGAAAAAGCATATCCGGCGCTTCGGAGCGGCGAAAAGGAAGCCCTCAGGATTAAAGCCGAATCCCACATTCTGGTTTTGCGATACCTGCGCGAGATACGCTATTTCGTGGTTGCCGTTTTTTCCGGAGCGGTCAAGGAGGAGGCTTACTCGAAATGGATCGAGGAAGTCTTCGAGCCGAGAGCGATCGAGGCCGTTTCAATGGCTCTCGAGGTCGCGGACAAAAAACGTATTCGAGGTACCGTGCTTGTTATCGATGACAGCCCTACCACCAGAGCTATACTCCAGGACACTCTCACCGAGTACAGATTCAATGTAATTGCGGCAGAGGACGGTTACGAAGGACTGGTTATTGCGCGAGATGAAATGCCGGATATGATATTTCTGGATGTTATGATGCCCAAGCTGGACGGGTACGAGGTGCTGAAAAAAATTCGGAAGGAAGAGCAACTGAAAAACCTCCCCGTAGTTATGCTGACTTCCAAGGGACTGGCGAGTGACAAGGGTGCCGCTTTTCGGGAAGGAGCGAACCTGTACATAGAAAAACCGTTCACTACAAAAAAAATACTGGCCATCGTGGAGAATGTGCTGGGACTTGAATGACACGCTAAGAGGTGAGAACCATGACCGAAAATCATAATGACGCATACGACACTCGCGCAATTCTGGAACGGATGAGAGAGGAATACTGGCGCGGAATAACCGAGGAAATTGACGAAGAGGCTCAGGATCAGTTGTCGCTTCTGAGCTTTTTGCTCGGCTCGGAGACATTCGCCATGCCTGCAGTATATGGAAAAGAAATACTCAAAATACCTCCCGTTGTACGCGTTCCCAGAACTCCACCTACGGTGCTTGGAATTGTAAACCTGCGCGGAATCATAACTCCCATAGTGGACGTAAGGTCCGTTCTCGGCTTGAAAACCGGTGAAGTCGCCGATTTGGGTCGGGTGGTGATTACCGAGGTCGGAGAGCTTTACACCGGCATTCTGGTCGAGGAAGTGTTGGGAATAACGCAGGCCCCGAGGGAAGAAATAGTTCCGGTTTCCACAACCATTGCCAAAAAGGATTATCTGGAAGGACAGGTACTTGTGGACGACCGGCCCATGGTGGTGCTTAACATGGAGAAGCTGCTTAATGCTCCCGATTTTAAGCCGGTGGCAATAAGAAAATGAACAAACATATCCAAATAGACTCCGCGAAATCCATCAGCCGCGCCCGCTTGTTGCTGTTGGCCGGCTGCTATTCCATAAGTGCTTCGGCCATATTGTTTACGGTCGGGTTGATGTACGACTTTTTCAAAGAAGTGCCGGGAGGGATCGCCGATTACATAAAAGTTATTTGGGTCATACTGTGCTTCACGGCGGTCGGGCAGATGATTTACAACGAACGATTGCTGGCCCCTATCCAGAGTTACTTGGAACCGTTATCCGGTGGCGACAGGAAAAGATGGAACCCCTTGTCGGCGGCGGCGATATTGCTCGTCCTTTGGCTTGTCATCTGCACGTTTATCTACATTGCGTTGTCTTTGTTTACGGAAACCGGCATAAGTTTTTTGGGTTTCATTGCGCTCGTGCTCGCTACGGGACTGCCGGTATGCGGCGTATTCTTTTTTACTCTTAAAGAAAAAGCCAAAAAAACCGACGACATCTCCGGAGAAAAAGCATTCAATGCTCTATTAAAATTACCTCTTGCATCGGCTCTTTTTTCACTGGCAATGTGGTTTTTCGCCGGTCTTTTTGCGACTTTCGGTTTTCATTACCTCATCGGCTTGAGCACTTCCAAATCCTTTGAAGTGTTTGTAACTATTGTGTGTGCGGGCACATTGGCTTTTCCGGCGCAATACTTCCTATTCAAGTATTTTTCCGAACCGTTGGGACGCCTTTTTCTGGATAAGGACATCTTCGTCTCCAAAGAAGGCTACCGGTTTTTCTTACGAGGTAAGCTCACGATTTCCATGGGCGCGTTGGTACTGTATACCGTGGGTTTTTTCGGCGTTTTAATCTATAGCAAGTCCGACTGGATATTAAAAAAGCAGGCCGAGATGTTTCTGAATAACATTTTGGCTTCAACCCTTTCGGTGGAAGAAAACCCTACCCAAAAGACAATATATGCAAGGCTTGAATCCACCGGCGAGATATACGAGGCGGCGCCGTTTCTGATTGTTTCCGAGAATGTCATTTTATCCCGGGTCGATCTGCCCCGCCACGATGAACTGATAAAAGCGGTGGCCGAGAGGAACGATACGCGGGTAAGGCTGCTCCGTCTTGAAGACCTTGTCGTAACGCTACCGGTAGGTACTAGTGAAATGCGCGGCGGTTTGATATATCCGTATGAGAATATTCTGCCAATGCTTAACGAGGTGCGAAATAAAGCGCTTATATTCGGCGCATTAATCTTGCTCGTCGCCACCGGGCTTGGAGTGCTTACCGCTCGAGACATTTCGCGTCCGCTGGGATTGATGAGAGAGGAGGCTCGAAGGTTCAGCACCGGGGATTTCGAGTGGCGATCCAAGCTTCTGTCTGACGACGAGGCCGCCGATCTGGCTATAGGATTTCGGGCGATGTCCGATGAAATAGTCAAGCAGGTGAAACACGTCAATAAACTCATCGAAAACATCGAGCTTACCGTCCACCACCTGGGCGCCAGCGCGGGAGAGCTCGAAACCATAGCCCGTCAGCAGGCCGCAGGCAGTTCGCAGCAGGCCGCCGCTATACAGCAGGCGGTGACCACGGCGGGAGAAATAGCCGCCACTTCGAAACAAATAGCGGAGAGTGCGCTCACCGTTCATAACGTCGCCACCGAGTCTCAATCTGCATGCGAAGAAAGCAGCAAGGGGGTTTCACGCACTATCGGAGGTGTCGAGGAAGTACGTGAACACGTTAACGCCGTCGCACACGGCACTCTTGAACTGGGACAACTATCCCTCCAAATCGGCGGCATTATGGATATTATCGAGGAGATAAACGAGCAGACAAATCTTTTGAGCGTCAACGCTTCCATTGAGGCCAGCGGAGCAGGTGAAGAAGGGAAGCGTTTCGCGGTGTTGGCCAAGGAAATACGCCGCCTGAATGAAGGCACCAAGGATGCTACCGATCAGATTCGTTCACTCGTGGATCTTATAAGGAAATCCACTACCTCGACAATTATGATGGCCGAGGAATCTACCAAGGTGGTGGATTCCTGGGCGAAACAGGTCGAAAGGTTGGGAGAAGCGTTTTCCAACATTTCCGCGTTCGTCGAACTCGCCTCAAACGCCACCGGCGAAATTCGCACAAGCACCAGGCAGCAGACCACGGCGTGTGAGCAGATGGCCCAAGTGGTTACGGAGGTTAAGGAAGTCGCGGATCAGGTTGTCATCAGTTCGAAGGAAACGGAAAAATCCATGGCCGACCTGGCCGATCTCACAAACAACCTGAAAGAGTTCGTTGAGGACAAATCCATTGAGGGAGAAAACCTCAAATGCTGAAATTAAAAATACTCGTTGTTGATGACAGCGTAACTATAAGAAAGCTTGTGGAAGATGCTTTCGATAAGCGCGGTTTCCGCGTGCTTACCGCCGCCGACGGACAGGATGCGCTTGAGATCACTCTGAAGGAAAACCCCGATATAATAATAAGCGATATTGCCATGCCCGGAATGGACGGTTGGGAATTTTGCAGCCAAGTGCGAAAGAATCCATATACTTCCTTCATACCTTTCGTCTTTTTATCCAAGAAGTCCGAGGCGCCGGACCGCATACGCGGCCTGCAGTTGGGAGCTGACGACTACCTCACGAAACCATTCGAGATGGAAGAACTCGTCGCGCGGGTCGAGCTGATACTGAATCGAATGGTCAAAGCTCAGGAAGCCGCCTACACCAAGGAAATTGCATTGAGCGGTTCCACCAAGGAGATGGCTCTCCCGGATCTGCTGCAGTTGTTTCAGTCCAGTCGCAAGACGGGCATTTTGAGGATTCGTAAATTGACTGGAGGTGAGGGACACATCGCCTTCCGGGAAGGAAACATGATCAGCGCCGAGTTGGGATCTTTCAAGCCTCTTAAAGCCATTTACCGCATGCTGTTATGGGATGAGGCCAAGTTCGAACTCGAACCGTTGATAGAATCGAATGCCGAATCAAGCCCGGAAATGGGTAGTATCGAGTCCGTCCTACTTGACGGGTTCCGTATGCAGGACGAAATCGAGCGCCTCAGGACGGAAAGGCCCCTCAAAGAGATTGAAGTGATCAGCGAGGCGCTCCGAAACCTTTCTTCGTTGACCGAAAATCAGAAGAAGATACTTGTTCGGGCACGTCGCCATAATGATATAAACGACATCCTCAATATCGACGATCTCCTTGACCTCGAAACTTATGAAACTGTGATTCAATTGATTGAAAAGGGGTTCCTGAGGGAGGTGGAGTGATGAGCAAGCAGTCCAAATATATCGGCATATTCCGCGAGGAAGCCGCCGAACACCTCGAAAATCTCAGCCTGGGTTTATTAGAGCTTGAACTTAAACCCGGTGATGCCGAGCTTATACATGAACTTCTCCGCGCCGCTCATACCTTGAAAGGCTCCGCCAAAATGCTGGGTCTGGATCATATCGGCGAGATCGCTCATAAAATGGAAGATCTTTTCAACGATATCGAGGGCGGGCGATTGAGCATCTCTCCCGAAACGGTAGACGCACTGCTCGCAGGTACCGACACAATAAAAGATATAGTCGCTCAGGTAGGGACAAGTGATGCCGAGGTGCCCGACATCGGCGAAGTGCTCACCAAGCTTGATGACGCGATTGCCGGGCCCGCAAAGCCCGAAAAAAAGGAGAAGCCTAAAAAAGCGAAAAAACGGCCTAAAAAGAAACGTAAAAAAGCCGAAGAAAAAGAAGAAAAGGCCGAACCTGCCGAAACTGAAATTGCCGCTGAGGAAGAACCCGTCGAGGAAAAAGTCGAGGAAAAACCATCCGAACCGGAACATGTCGCCCAAGCCGACCAAAAACCTAAGCCGGAAGAGACGGAAACGACACGGCGATACACAGTACAGGAAAAAGAAACCATCAGGGTCGATACCGGAAAGCTGGACGACCTTCTCAATGTTGCGGGTGAACTGCTACTGAACAAGATAAAGAACGAAAG
>CAZDAF010000167.1:0-7990 GCA_964503115.1 uncultured bacterium | reverse complement strand
AGGAGTATTTCGATTATGCTCACGACCAGATACGGGATAATTTAGGCCCTCCGACTTTGCAGCTACTTGAAAACATGCTGAATGTGTATTCGAGCTTGAAGGACAGCTCCAACGAGATGCATGCCTACAAGGCCAATCGGACCAAATTCGGGGCCTCGGGCTTATACGCCGTCTTGCGCTCGATCAAACAACATCATCACAGCCCAAAGGTTCGGGAGCGCGCTTTGACGCTCGAAAGGCGCTATCGCGAAGAAATAGGCAACCCCCCATTACCCGCCAGCGTTGCTTCATATTATGTTTCCAACAAAATTCGTAAAAAAACTCGGCAGGCGCCTGAAGAAGTCGTCTCCGATCCTCCGCCACGTTGGACATATTATAATACTAACGGGCCGGGAGACCGTGTTTATGTTCGCAAGGGGCGAAAAGCTAAAAAGGCGAAACCTTATAAGAACCGTCGCATTTTCACACTAATCAATTAAATGTAGTTAAAATACGGTTGGATTCATTTAGTCTATATTATTGGTTTTCCGCTGTAGTGTGAGGATAGTTTCAGCAAGTCGGTTCTCCAATCCTCCTAGACCTTACCACTTCAGTAACAATCTCTAAATTAAATTGGGGTGAAAGGTTCACTTCGCCCGCCCCGAAGCGATATGTTACCAGTTGAGGAAATTCGTAGAATCTATTTCTTCCCAAATCCGTCGTTCGGGTTCGTAGGGCGCATTTTGTATTCCATATTCAGTTCCTAAGATCATTGTCGCCCGCTTTTCGGTGTCGTAACCCGGCCAGGGGCCGGTAGCTTCGGTTGCCGGATCGCCTCCTTTCGCAAACGCCGGCCATGCGTCCTGCATCAGCTCCGAGAGCCGATCCGATTCGGGGCCTTTCCCTGCGAACTTATCTATCCCCCGGACGGAGCGCAGCGTACCGAACATAAAAGGCAACTCGAGCGCATGACAAGATCCTAAATCCTTATTAGGCGACTCCCACGTAAACAGGTATACGTAACATTTCCGGCCGCCTGAGCTATGACTTTGGGCAAAGCGCAGAATCGGCTCGCGCATCATGCGGTCGGAATGTATGGAACACCATATCTGCCACGGATCAACGGACTCACCCCGCCCGGTGCGGGCTTCCCGGTACACTTCCAACACACGGGCGCCGTTGCTTTGCCCGCTCGAATGCATGCCGGGCAGCGCCTTCTCGAGACGCCTGAGCAAATTCGCTTCATCGAGCTTGTTCCTCCTGGGATCAAAGAGCAAAAACAACTTGGCTTCGTCGCGGTTGCAGCCGGCCATCAGTTCCACGCCTTCCGTAAGGCCCTCATCAACAGCGTCCATAGGCCATTGTGGAATCACCACTCCGTCAACGGCGGGCCAGGTATCGAATTGTTTGCGGTTGGCTATTTGCGCCTGCAATATGGTATCGACATCGATTTCGCGCAACTTCTTGACGTCGCCTACTTCGCAGCCGAGTTTTTTGAACAGCTTTTCCGCGTAATCGACTGCGTGTTCGAAAGAATGCGTCAGCGGCGGCCCGCTCTGCGAAATGGCTCGCTTGAACAGCCCCCGGGCGCCGGGCGCCGCCATCAGTAACCCGACCGACGTTCCACCGGCGGACTCGCCGAAAATGGTCACGTTGTCCGGATCGCCACCGAAGAGTTCAATGTTGTCCCGAACCCATTCGAGCGCTGCGATCTGGTCGAGCAGGCCCCAATTACCCGCTGCGCCGCCGGCCTCATCGGTCAGTGACGGATGAGTGAGGAAGCCAAGTACGCCGAGACGGTAGTTAATGGTGACCACGACGACATCGCCGCAAGTCGCGAGATATGAACCGTCATAAAGCGGCCTGGCTGCGCCGCCGGTGATGAAACCTCCGCCGTGTAGCCACAACATTACAGGACGCCGTGCCGTATCCGTCCCCGGTGTCCAGATATTAAGTTTCAAGCAGTCTTCGCTCTGAGGCGGTGGCTCTCCAAAGTCCAACATGGAAGGTCCCTGAGGCGCTTCGTTCCCGAACTCCGTCGCGTCGAACACATCGTTCCACGGCTCCGGCGGTACCGGCGGGCTGAAGCGTAAATCGCCGGCAGTGTCTGCGGCATAAGGAATGCCTTTGAATATAGTCAGTCCGCCAACGCTCGTACCCTTAACTTTTCCCGTATGCGTTTCAATGATAGTCGACATGTATATCTCCTTGCCGTTGAGAGAAAGTGGGAGGAAAATCACCAAATAAGGTGTTCCTCCTCTATGCAGTGCAAAAGATCAAATGAGAGTCGGCTCCGGCCAGGCTCGGTTACCTGGACGGGTCGGGCTCCAACTTGACCGTATCGTATACCTCGTCCGGAACGCCGATGACGTTAACTTTCCCCAGAGGTCCTTTGTATTTTAAAAGTGGGTGTGTGCCATTGATATCGAACCAGAACACATAACTGGGCACAAAACGCTGTATAAGTCGGCCGAGAAACGGCCCTAAAAAGGCTGTCATGAACGGCCTTATTTCAACACGGTAGCATTCCCTGGATCCAATGGGCAGCTTGATGGTTTCCTTTTCACACACCTTCAATTCCATAGGAATTACCACTGTAGGCGGCAGCCAAATATTAAAACGGCGCTTGGCGCCCGGCTTGTCGAGTTCCAAGCCCCGGAAAGTGACTTCGATGGTGTAAGGATGTACGAGGTCATCCGGATATTTATTCGCAGGATGGGACATATAGTAAAATTCCTTGCGCAGACGTTTGCCGGAGGAGTTATTGACCACCTTTTCGTACTTTTCAAGGATCATATATTCTGTTGTTTTAAAGGTGAAGGTGTTGATAGCGGTGTTTGCGTTATTTTGACGCTCCACCATGACGAATTCGAGGCGTCTGTCCGCTCCTTTGCCGACCCGGTGCAGGTCGGCTTCGAGACGTTTAGGCGCTTCCAGATAAAGTAGTCGCTGGGAGAGCGACGCCGTTTTCGGGTCTATTTTCTTGCCTTCGTAATGGATATTCGTAATTTTGATCTCGTGCTTCGGAAATTTGGGCATGAGGAAAGGTTCCGCAGTAGAACTTATCGGCCACAATATGGCCGGGACAAAAAAGCAAATTGCGGATAAATACTTGAGTTTCATGATCGCCTCTTTTCTTCGTATTTATTTTACCTTGACCAGATCCTGTACCTGGAACTTGGGGGTCTGTCCGAGAGCTCCCGAGGTTAGAGGCCATGTCAGGCGCACGAGTCCGTGCGTGCCGCCTTTCTCAACCCAGAATGTGTATTGTCCCACGGTGCCGGCTATGATCATGCCGGTGAGATCGTCCAGCCCCATCTTGTCCAATTTACCCGTCACCCGCCAACAATCGAACTCCCCGGCCTCGACCTTGATCCGCTCCTCTCCCTCAACGGTCAGGGTCATCGGATAAACAACGGTGGCAGTCAGCCAGACATGGAACCTGGCCTCACTTTTCGGCTTCAAATCCATGGCGCTGATCAGCATATGCACCAATAACATGTGGAATGTTCCGTCGGGATACCCGCAAGAAGGATCGTTAAATTCGATGTCCCGCTCGCGGATGAGGGTGCCGTCCGGAGCGAACCATTTACGATGTGCGCGCAGCATGGTGAGTCTGGCTCCGGTCTGAAGCACAAATTCACTTTTTACAATGTTTTTGTTAAAGCAATTTTCCTCGCGGTATATGGTCATAATGCGGTTGTTGCCCTGACCTTCCCAGTGTATGCGTTCGTTGTAAAGTCGAGGGGATTCTTCGTGCAGAGCCCTTTGCGCATTGAACTTCGCATTTGGTTCATCTTTGGGGGTTGGATAGTATGACTTGTAATAGCGGGTCTCGTCTTGCGGAATGTCGGGAACACGAAACGGCTCGTTCCCGGCGAACGAAACCGACGCTACTGCAGCGGCAAAAACAATCAGTACGATTCGTCTCATGGCTTTCCCTCCTACTGACGGCGGGGACTATAATTACGGAATCCATAAAAATGGCGCTTGCATAAGTCCCCCACCGCGACTGAAAGCTATTACGATTATTCCGAAACGAACCGTATTTGTATATAACATAGCGGGAGCTTTGTCAAAACCGAGGTTTTTCAGTTCTCTGATCTACCGATCATGCAATCCGGGTGATTTTCAATTCAAGGCAGGGTAGGTATGATGTCCTCAGAATTCAAGGACGAAAGTGTTTTTTATATGCCTTCTCGGCAATTTTTAAACCCAAAATCACCGAATTTACCTCTCTCACCTCTCCAATTTTATTAAAAGCCTTACTCACATGACTCTCAAAGCCCGTATGGCAATATCAATCAAAAATTCCAACTTCAAATACGCTTAACCGGGAATTGAGGAATATTATAGTCCTTGGTTGCATTTTTCAGAATTTTTTCTATATTCTACTATAATCTTTATAGGATGGTCGTGAGGTCGCTATAAAGGTGGGTTTAGCCCACTTTTTTTATACTGGGGGGCGATCATTTATGATTGAGGTACAAAAGGTGCTAAATGCGGTTCGTACCCTGGTCGAACCGGTACTGGAGGATATGGACAAGGAACTTGTTCATGTGGAGTACTTACGTGAGCAAGGAGGATGGGTGCTAAGGTTGTACGTGGATAAAATGGGATCAATGGGTATCACGCTGGACGAGCTTGCCCGGGTGAACAGAGAGGTGGGCGTTTTGCTTGACGTCGAGGACATTATATCGGGTTCGTACCGGCTTGAGGTGTCCTCCCCCGGTCTGGACCGCCCACTCGGTAAAATCGAGGATTGCGATCGATTTGCAGGCAAATCGGCTTTTGTTGTTACCCGGGAATTTGTCGATGGCAAGCGGCGATTCAGGGGCATCCTGCAAGGTGCAGTCGATGGATCGCTCGTAGTCGAGGAAAAAGACGGAAGTATCCACAAGATTCCGTGGGGTGTGGTGAAAAAAGCGAATTTGCAAGGCGAACTTATCGGTGGAGAGAAGTAAAATGTCCGATCCTGAACTCCGACATGTTATAGATGCGGTGGTCAAAGACAAAGGAATAGACCGCGCTATCATTATCGCGGCTCTTGAAGGCGCTATGCTGAACGCTGCAAGGAAGAAATTCGGGCCGCAACGGGATATCGAAGCCCATTTCAACGAGGAAATAGCCGAAATAGAGTTGTTCGAGTTCAAGGAAGTGGTGGATGAAATCGAGGATGAAAGTACCCATATAATTCTCGAAGAAGCTCGACATCTCGATCCCGAAGCTCAGGTCGGTGACAGTTTGGGTCTGAAGCTCGACACGACCGAACTGGGCCGCATAGCCGCGCAGACTGCCAAACAAGTTATCATACAGCGCCTCCGCGACGCAGAAAAGGACATCATCTACGAGGAGTTTAAAGACCGACTCGGGGAGATAGTTTACGGTATTGTCCGTCGTTTCGAGAGGAAGGATATGATCGTTGATCTCGGCAAGACCGAGGCGATGCTTTCTCATAAAGAACAAATACCGCGCGAAAGCTTCCGGCCGGGAGACAGGATAAGAGCGTTGATAATAGAGATACAGCGCGAGTCTCGCGGGCCGCAAGTAGTTTTAAGTCGTACCAGCCCGGCTTTTTTGGCAAAACTGTTCGAGACCGAAGTGCCGGAAATTTACGAAGGAATCGTCACCATCGAGAGCGTTGCGCGCGAGCCGGGCAGCCGATCTAAAATAGCCGTTCGCTCGAATGACTCCGATGTGGATCCGGTCGGCGCTTGCGTCGGTATGAAGGGGTCTCGGGTGCAAGGCGTGGTGCAGGAGTTGCGCGGCGAGAAGATCGACATTGTTCCCTGGAGCGACAACATCGCTACCAACGTTGTGCACGCGTTGTCTCCGGCAGAGGTCATGAAAGTCATTCTTGACGAAAAGAACCACTCGATGGAAGTGGTGGTTCCCGACGACCAGTTGTCACTTGCGATAGGTCGAAAGGGCCAAAACGTGCGTTTGGCCGTCGAGTTAACCGGGTGGAACATAGACATAAAAAGTGAATCCGAGGTCGAGGAGCAGGTTGCTGCCGCTCGAAAAAATTTGGTGCGTGTGGAAGGGGTCGGCGAGCTTTTGGCCGAGGTGCTCATTGCGGATGGGTATCGTAGCGTAGCCGATGTTGCGGAAGCTGAAATCGACGAACTCAGCGCATTGCCGGGCATCGACGAAAAGACCGCCACTGTCATAAAAAAATCCGCGACGGAACTTGTGCCCATCTTGGCCGAGGAGGAAAAACAAAGGCGCGAGCAAGAGGAAGCGGAAGCCGCCGCAGTAGCGGAGGCGGAAGCTGAGACTGAAGCCCAATCCGCCGATGCTGAAAGTGCCGGAGAGATAGACGAGGAGAAGGCGGAAGAAGAAGATGATGATGAACATACTGTATCGACGCCTGCCGAAAGCGAGGCCGCTGATGCGCCCCCCAAGGGTATCGAGGAACTTGACGGGAAAATCGGACCTAAAATATTGGAATCGCTCAAAGAAGCGGGATTCAGTTCCATCGAAGACCTGATCGAAGCGGGGGAAGAGGGTCTGATAAAGGTGGAAGGTATCGGTTCGGGAAGGGCTTCAAAAATTATGGAAGCCGTCAAAGAGATACGATCTCTCGCGGAGTGAAAGCGGAGAAGTGTAGATGTCCATAAGGGTCTATGAATTAGCCAGAGCTCTGAAAATAGACAGCTCCAGCTTGATAAGCAAGTTGGAGGAGATAGATATCCACGTCAAGAGCCATGCCAGCACTATCACTGAAGAAGAGGCCGCCCAAGCCAAAAAAACCATTTTGGGACCACACCCTCGGGAATTCGTCGAGCAGAGGGTGCGTCCCGGAGTGATCCGCCGCAGAGTCAAGAGATCTCCCAAAGAGAAGGTCAAGGAACCTGCCGAGGTTGAGGCAAAGGTTCCGGAAGAGAAAGAGCCGCTTCTGAAAAAAACCGCAAAATCTCTTTTGAAGGAACCCACTGCCGCTGTCAAGACAAAGGCCGCCATTTTGGCCCAACAGTCCGTAAAAACGGCTACCGTCGCAAAGGCTTCATACGTTAAACCACTGCTTCAAAGAGAGCAGGTGAAACTTCTCCAAAAGGTCGAAGTTGGAAAAGCGGATACTCGTGCCGAAGACGTGGGAAAAGTTCCAACAGAAGAAGATAAGAAGAAAAAAAAGAAGAAAAAAGCTACCAAGGGAGAAACCGCTGAAGAAACAGCCCCCGTTAAAAGAGTAGCCAAGAAAGGCGGAGCAAGAAGACGGGAAATCATCACAAGGCAAGGACTTCTTGACAGTCCTGAACGCATGTATCGTCCCGGCAAGAAGAAAAAGAAAACTCCGCCTAAAAAGGCGATGAAAAAAACCGCTATAACAACCCCGAAAGCCCAAAAACGGGTGATTCGAATAACCGAAACCATACAGGTAGGCGAGCTTGCCCGTCGTATGAGCGTTAAGGCTTTCGAGTTGCTCAAGAAGCTTATGGACCTCGGGATAATGGCAAACATCAATCAATACCTGGACTTTGAGGAGGCGACTCTTGTGGCGGCGGATTATGGTTACGAGGTCGAAAACGCAGCCGTCGAGGAAGAGTCGTTACTTGGCGGGGAGACAGATCTTCCCGAGGATCGGGTCCGCCGACCTCCCGTCGTGACCGTTATGGGTCACGTGGACCATGGCAAGACAACGTTATTGGACACGATCCGTAGTGCCAATGTAGTGAAAGAGGAAAAAGGTGGTATTACTCAACATATAGGTGCCTACATGGTCAACGTTGATGGTGGAGAAATTTGCTTCATTGACACTCCTGGCCATGAAGCGTTTACCGCAATGCGGGCAAGAGGCGCCAATGTCACGGATATTGTAGTGCTGGTGGTCGCTGCCGATGACGGTGTGATGGACCGCACAAAAGAGGCTGTCAATCACGCCAGGGCCGCCGAAGTTCCCATAATCGTGGCCGTCAACAAGATCGATAAACCCGAAGCCGATCTCGACAAAGTCAGACGGCAGCTTGCGGAGTTGGAACTCAATCCGGAAGAGTGGGGCGGCGACACGATG
>CAZDAF010000166.1:0-8062 GCA_964503115.1 uncultured bacterium | reverse complement strand
GTTTAATGATTAAGATAATCGATGCCCACAGTCATGTAGGGGATATTTTGTACAATAATGGTGGAGACATCATTGAACAATTAGGAGTTACAAAAAAAAAGATATTTGATCCTATTTCAATCTGGCAGTTTTTCTTAAATAGAAATTTCAAAATGGGGAAAATACCTTATGAAATTTTCAAACCATATATTATAAATGCTGAACGCGAACGAAATTTCACGGCAACTCGTGAAAATGCACGCAAAAGTATGGATGAAGCCGGTGTTTCTTTTGCTGTCTGCCTGCCGCTTCCTCCCCATTTATACTTTAATGATGTAAAAAAAGCTGCTGAAAAAGATCCAGGTTTAATACCTTTTACCGGAGTAGATTTTTCAAAAATGGAGACTCTGTCAAATCAATTTGAAGAAGATATTAAAAATGGCGCAAAAGGATTAAAACTTCATCCTATTATCCAGAAAGTAAATTTTACCGATGAAAAAATGAAAACGGCTGTTGATTTATTTATAAAATTTGATCTCCCTATTCTCTTTCATGCTGGTGTTTCAAACTATTATAAAAAAAATGAAAAAAGTAACAATATACCGGAATATGGTTCCATCAAAGGAGCCAGAGACCTGGTTGCAGCATTTCCCAAGGCAAAGTTTATTGCAGGGCACGCAGGAATGTTTGATGTTATGGATGTTATAAGATTACTTGGCAAATTTAAAAATGTCTGGGTTGATACATCATTTCAATCCCCAGGAATGATAAAAAAACTGATAAAAACTTTTGGGCCGGACAAAGTATTATTTGCTTCTGACTGGCCCTTTGGCAGCAGAACAGTCGGTATTAAGGCTGTCAAAGCAGCCTGCGGAAGTGATAAGAGGTTAGCTGATATGCTTTTTTACGAAAATACAGAAAATTTATTAAAAATATAATGAAGTTATCCCTAGTTATAGAGGGGTCACCCGCCTTCATAAGTGCCTTACTCTATGGGCGGGTTATTCACAAATCATTTCACTCCCCGCCTTAAGGCGGGGCAGGGCCTCATAGGCGTTTTTCAGGCGTCTGTAGGGGTGGGTTTGAGACCCACCCTCACAGGCTTGATATAAATGATATATTCCCGTTGTTTGGAAAGACCGTTTATTTTTTCTGCAGCGAAAGTATGGAATTAATCAGGTCGATTGCGAGGTAGTAGAAGAGGAACAGGATGTAAGCGAAAAGAGGTAGCAGGGCCGCCGTAGCGAGAACGGAAGCCGCTTCCGTGGCTCCTGAGATCGCAATGCGTGGACTATCTGTTCCGAAGAGCTTAATAAAGGCGATAATAAAGAGCACCGCGCCGTAAATGACTCCCGCACCATAACCGATGGGCACGAACTTCAACGCCCCTTTGACGAAAAACGAAACAATACCTATCGCTTCCTCTCCAGCGCCCGCTCCGGGCGATATATCCACGTTGGCCATCCGAGGGTTCAAAGTGATCCATGCAACGCCCGCACAAAAAATAACTGCGCCTATCCCGGAAAACAGGGGACTTACAGCCTTTACCTGAATAGCCATGACAATGGAGAAGATCAAGTACAAGACTCCGGCGACCAGACTTACGAGCGCCAGGCATTCCAGCAGTGCGGAGGTGGACATCTTGGTGGGGCTGGATTTGATCAGCTTTTCTTCCGCGTTCGAAAACTTGACCGCTACATAGATAAGAATACTTACGGCGACAACCCATCCGAATCCGCTCAGGAACAGAGTGAATGATTTGAATTTAATCGCGCAGACAAAGGCATAGATAAGTCCGATCGCGGCGGTAAGCATCAATGCGTACCCCCCTGTCGTCGTCAGAAACTTTACGATTGAATCGAATAGTTTTTCATTGAGAATTGTTTTCGTTTTGTCCAGGACATTGTCCCATATTTCGACTACCGTTCCCGCACCGGCTGTCAATTGGGGCCCTTCAGGCTCATTAGGTTGCTCCGCCGCATTTTCCATGTCTTCCTCCTTAAATAGCTTAGGGTTCTTCGGTTGAATTTCTATGGATGCGATTGTACTGCGAGTTAATACATTTTGTCAACCGGACGCGCCGCTGCATACGATGGTGAGGTCAGAGCGGGATAATATTGTGGTTTTGCAAAAAAAAATAATATTGCGGTTAATTCGGGGGCGGCATGTCAGACAAGAGCGAAGATTTTGTCCTTGGCTTTGACGGGTTGATTTAGGTCGGGCGTTGAACTATTTTTCAATTATGGAAGTACTGAACTTCGGCTCCCTCAATATCGATCATGTTTATCGCGTGGCGCATATCGCCCGGTCGGGAGAAACCGTCTCTTCGATTTCGTTCGAGACTTTTGCGGGAGGCAAGGGCGCCAATCAATCGGCAGCCATCGCCGGAGCCGGCGCAGGTGTATTTCACGCCGGAAAAATCGGGGTTGACGGGAAATGGTTACTCGAAAAGTTAAAATCGCTGGGAGTACGGACGAAATTCATATCGGTAGGCGAACAACCCACCGGGCACGCCATAATACAGGTGGACGACGAAGGCCGCAATTCCATCGTGCTCTTCCCCGGCTGCAATAAGAGCATCGAAAGGGGCGAAATTAAAAGCGTCCTCGAGAATTTCAACGAAGGCGACATACTGCTCATGCAAAATGAAATAAACGAAGTGCCCTTCATAATGGAAACCGGCCATAAGCGCGGTATGAAGATATGCTTTAATCCCGCGCCTTTTTCGGAAAACGTGCTTCGCTACCCTCTCGATCTGGTGGATTTGTTGATAGTGAACGAGATAGAAGGCAAGGGGTTTGTGGGCGACGATTCGCCGGAGGGCGTCGTCGCGGGATTTGCAGAGATGTTTCCGAAGGCTGAAGTGATCCTCACCCTTGGGAAGGACGGAGTTATTTATCGTTCTCCCGATGAGGAGATAAGGGTAGAGGCGGTCGATACAAAGGCTGTCGATAGCACCGGGGCCGGAGACACATTTATCGGTTACTATATTGCAAGCCGTGCGGCTGACAAACCGGTGCGGCGATGTCTCGAAATCGCATGCTCCGCAGCGGCGCTTTGCGTTTCGCGAAAAGGAGCGATGGATTCCATTCCCGCATTGAGCGAATTGAGTGGAATATAAGCCGGGAAGTGAGTTGCCTGTGGAAAAATTATCATTGGATAAAAGCGAAATTAAAGATAAACTGGCAAAACATGAGCCTTTTTGTCTCGACAACAGTTCGCTCAAGCCTGCCGCGGTGCTCCTGCCCCTTTTCAAGAAGGACGACAGGTGGCATGTGCTTTTAACTCGACGCTCACCTCACCTTCCCACGCATCGCAATGAAATCTCTTTCCCGGGCGGCGTCCTGGACGAAGGAGAAAAAAAGCTCGAAGCCGCACTGCGCGAGACACATGAAGAAGTCGGGATCAAACCGGAGGACGTGGACGTGTTGGACAGGCTGGACGAAGTTGGAACGATGACCAATTTCTGCATCACACCTTTCGTCGGGGTGATACCATATCCCTATACGTTTACGGTTTCGGAAGATGAGATCGCGGAGATTATCGAAATTGCGCTCGATAGTTTCACCGAGCCCGAAAATTACCGCCGGGATGACACGTGGTTATTCCGAGGTAAGACCTATCCCGTTTATTATTTCAATATCGACGGAAACGTCGTCTGGGGAGCTACGGCCAAGATACTTAAACAATTTATCGAGATTGTTCTGGATTGGAGAGAACCGTAAGACGGCGGTTCTGTAAGTCATGATCGGCGCTTTATCGTGACTTCAAAAAAGGGGACATGTGCTTGTTACGTGTTTTCTCTTTTCGAGCCGCTGGAAAAAAGCCGTTCAAGCCATGGCAGGAATAACAGATAAATAGTCTCTTTAACCCATTTCCGGTATTCGGCGCCTTCGGGATCCATCCCCAGCATTTTACAGTGCATATATCTGCCGCCCAGCAACGAGATAACGAGGATGACGAAGGAGTGAAGATATTTTTTCGTTTCCGGGCGCGATTTCAATAACGGATACATCTCCTCCATTAAATTAAGATTCCATTCGATGTTTTTAAGAATGTACCCGTAACCGGGAACATTGATGGTGCCGGCTTGCACCATGTTTAGAGCCATGATCTGGAAAGGTTCGGGATGCTCGAGGGTGTAATCCAAAAGCCTGTCGAGATACAGCGAGAAGCCTTCGCTCAGGGGTATGCGGTCGATACCTTCAAACCACTCAAAATTCGCCCGGTTAAATTCCTCGAATATCTGTGCGCTTACAGTTTCGAACAGATTTTCTTTCGAGCCGAAATAGTAATGTATGAGTGGGTGATCCACACCCGCTTTATCTGCGATCATTCGGGTTGTAGCCGAATTAAAAGTGTGGGCGGCAAAGACCTTCCGGGCTGCCTTGAGAATTTTTTCAGAGGTGGTTTCGTCATTATTCTGAAGCTTTTCGTAATAGCGGCCTTTTTTATTTTTTATCTTCATCTTTGTTTACCAATCGTAAAGTTTATTATGTCTCGCGTCAAGTTTCCAATCGTTATTTAAGTAAGTATAGTGTGCCTTAACCATCCGGTCAAGTCGCTTGACATAATGGTAAAACGGGTGTATATATTATGAATAATCAAAATAAGGAGAATTGCATCATGAGTGGAAATGGCATCAGGCGCAGAGATTATTTCAAGATCGTGGGAGTGGGAGCGGGAGTGGGCCTTTTGGGGGGAGCTTTAAGCTCGCAGGCATTTGCGGGGATGAGGCAGGGCTTGAAATTTTCCCGGTCTCTTTCAAAGAGTAGAGACCTCGATCCGAACGGCGGCCTTTCGGTAATAACCCTCGGGACCGGCACTCCCATCCCGTCTCTCGATCGCGCTTGCTCGGCCACATTGATAATCGCCGGTAATCGTACCGTGCTTGTCGACTTTGGCCGAGGAGCGTTGATTCGTCTTGCTCAGGCCCAGTTGCTGAAAACGGATTTATTGCTTTTTACTCATTATCACTCAGACCATATAAGTGATTTCGGCGAGTTGATGGTTACCAGAACTGTAGCGGGAGCAAAAACGCCATTACCCGTTATAGGTCCGGTGGGCGCAAAAAAAGTGGTTAACAGCATGCTTGATGTTTTCTCGATGGACAAACAATACAGGATCACTCATCACGGCGCCGCATTTGGCAGCGCGGGCATGGAAGCGCCTGTGACGGAGGCTCAGCCGGGCGTCGTGTATGACAAGGGTGGCCTTAAAATCACCATGTTCGAAGTGGATCATCGTCCTGTTGTGCCGGCGGTCGGTTATAAATTCGAGTATAAGGGCAAGTCCATAGTGGTTTCCGGCGATACGATCAAAGTGCCGAAAATGATAGAAATGGCGCAAGGGGCGGATATACTCGTCCACGAAGCGCTAAATAAAAAACTCCTGGAAATAGGGGCAAACAGGATGAACGCCAGAGTAAAAAAAATGGCCCTCGATTTGCACGAATATCACACTCCCCATACCGAGGTCGCAGAAATAGCCAAAGAAGCAAATGTTAAAAAACTTGTCTTAACGCACATGGTGCCCAGCCCATTTAATGCGGCAATGGGCATGTTGTTCACCAGGGGGATGGGAAAAATATTCAAGGGGCCTATCGAGTTGTCGAAGGACCTTGACGAGTTCAGCACATTTTTTCAATCGGAGGAGGATTTTTATCATGAGTAAAATGGAAGATGAAATTAAAGATTTCCTTAAGGAACGCGGGGCAATCGCGGTTGGATTCGCCAACCTGGAGACTCTCGCCGGAGGCCCGCCCAGCGCGGACCTGACTTACAAGTTGCCGGAAGCAAGGTCTGCGGTAAGTTTCGCAATGCCTTACGATCGCGACAAGATACGGGCGTATCTGGGTAAGCAAAACTATCTGGATTTCGAAACACACAACATCGATCTGAATATAAAAATCACCAAGGTCGGCGAATCGCTCCAGAAATGGCTTGAAGGCCGTGGTCATGCTTCCAAGCGAATCATTGCAAACAATAATTACCGCCGAGAAATAGAAGGCTGGCAGTTATCAATGCCCCCGGATATTTCGCACCGATACGTGGCGGTACGTTCGGGAGTGGGCTCTTTCGGTTGGTCAGGCAATGTGGGTATTGCGGACTACGGAACAGCCATTTTGCTTGCTACCGTTGTCACAGCGGCGGATCTTGAGCCTACCGATCCGATACCTCCCGAGGAATCTTTCTGTGACAATTGCAAAATTTGCCTCAGCGTTTGCGCTGCCGGCATGGTCGAGAAGAAAAAGGAGACTTCGGTTACGCTAGGTGGTAAGACCTTCACTTTTGGCGCACGCAGAAATTACATACTCTGTAACATGGTATGCGGCGGTTTTACAGGCCTTTCGAAGAACGGCAAGTGGTCGACATGGTCGCCGGGGCGACGCAGGATACCGGACACTGTTGATAATAACGAACTTTTCCAGGCCCTCACGCAGATGATATCGAACTACTCGAAATGGCCCACGCGCGGAGACGGCGCGGGGGGATATGGCGCAACGCCACTAAAGGGAATGAACATCCGGCTTACTTGCAGCAACTGCCAGATAGCCTGCTGGGGCAACAAGGAAGACACGCGCGAAAATTATAAGATACTCAGAAATTCCGGTTGCGTTATACAACGGGAAAACGGGGAGATCGTAGTGCTCCCCGCCGAAGAGGCGGCCCAAGAGTTCGAAAAAATGGATCCGTCGCACCGGGAATTATATAAGTAGAGAGCTTCTTGCAAAAATAATGGTTTGCTTGACACCGGTATATCTAAAGTTACGACGGACAAGGGATTTAAATCCCTGCCTGCCGCAGGCAAGCCTTGTCTCAGGTGAAGCATGTTCGGTTGCCTTGTTTTTGCAAGAAGCTCTAAATTTAAATTTTTCTTAACCAAAGGAGATGCAATGAGCGATTCAGCGTATATGAAGATTGTCGAGAACATAGACCGGTACCCGATGACCGCGCCGAAGGTTGACGGAAAATTCTCGGATGCGTTCGTCAAATTCGTCAAGCTTCTTTATACTGCCGAGCAGGCTGAGGTGGTCCAGCACTTGAAGATGAACATCAAGTATATGAAAAAGGCCTCCGAAATCGCGGAAATCTCAGGCAAAACCGAGGAAGAGGTGAAAGGCCTGCTCGATCCACTCGCAAAAAATGGACGCCTGATTGGCTTCGCAGATAACTATACCCTTCCTCCCATCCCCATTTTCCTGAACGTCCATCAGTTCTATGGAGAAGTCGGACCGGACGACATTGAGGCCGCTGAGCTTTACCAGCAGTTCTTTATCAAGGACGGGTATTACAAATATTACGAAAGTTCCGAAAAAGGCACTCAGATTATGCGCGTTATTCCGGTCCAACGCACGATAAGACAAGGCCAGAAAATACTCGCTACCGAGGAGGCGCACAAAATAATCGACGCCGTCAGCAACATCCAGCTGGTACCCTGCCCATGTCGCACAAGGACAGAGAAAATGGGGATCAGGGAGTGCAAGGACAGGAATCCGGTCGGCTATTGTATTAATACCGAGACTGCCGCGCTATTTTTCCAGAGCATAGGAATGGGCAAAAAAGTTACGGCGGATGAGGCTAAAAAATACTTCGACGAAATGCAGGACCTGGGTCTGGTGGGCACAACCGATAACTACGACGACACGGGCCACGTCATTATATGCCTGTGCTGCGGATGCTGCTGCTCACAGCTTCGCGGGCGTACTCGATGGGACAATCCCAAAGCGGTGGCGCCATCGAACTTCGTGGCCGAGGCGAATGACGACTGTGTTTTGTGCGGCGATTGTGTGGACAGATGTTTCTTCGAAGCCATCACTCTGGATGAAGACGCGGGCAGGGCGGTGGTCGACGCGGAAAAGTGCATGGGCTGCGGAGTATGCACGATAACATGCGAGCAGGAAGCGCTCAAGTTGGTCAGAGTCGAAAGGGAGAAACCCTTGGCCGATGGCCGCGAGCTTATGAAAACGATAGCAATCGAAAACAGGGAATGATCACATTAAAAATGCAGTTGCGCAAAAGATAACAGGTCATGCTGAATCCATGTAATAGAAAGGACATGAAATGAGTGAAAAAATAAGCAT
>CAZDAF010000165.1:0-8074 GCA_964503115.1 uncultured bacterium | reverse complement strand
AAGAATTTTTCGAGCCTTGCTATCGCCGCATTGCCGACAAATGCCACGAACTGGGCATGATTGTCGGTATACACTCCTGCGGCAGTATCCGCGAGGTGGTTCCCGGCCTGCTTCGAGCGGGTATGGACTTCTTACAGCTCGACAGCCCGCTCATGTGCGGGTTCGACTGGCTGGCTGAAAACGTCGGCGGCAAGGCCGCGCTGCTGCTGTCGCCCGATATTCAAACCGTCTATCCGAAAGGCACTGATGAAGAGCTCGAAGCGCACATCAGGGAAATGGTCGCAAAACTCGCCGACTTCAACGGCGGACTGGTGGCGTGGCCGTACAGCGAGCCGCACGTCATCGGCGTCGGCAATAACCGCGTGAAACTACAGCGGAAATTATTCAAAAAGTATGGAAAATATCCGTTGGACCGAAAAATATTGTTAACGTAAAAGAGCTTCTTGCAAAAAGAAATAAGACTTAGCCATTCCGTACACCTGTGTCAAATTCGCCTCCATAACTTTGAAGTAATGTCAGCTTACGATAAATTATCCCACCGTTTCCGATCGATTTCGTCAACGGGCATTCCGGGGTTCAAAAAGCGCCAAGCAAACACCCATAAGGCATTATCCACTCCCGATCAATCATCGGGAAAAGAGCCAAAAAAATTGTTCTTTATTAAAAAATCGGCAATGCCTTCCGCCACAACTTTATTGCCGTCCGGGTTTGGATGGAAATCTTCAGGCGCAAAATGAAGCACTTTATTTTTCCCTTTTATTCTGAACGGTTCCGTTAAATCAATAAATGGTATGGCGAACTTATTACAGGCGTCTTTCAAGGCGTCCTTTATTTTCATCGAAGCGTTAACGTCATACACCTGGTTATAAGCGGGGAAATATATAAAAAAGAGTGTGATGTTATTTTCCCGGCAAGTATTGTTAACGTGTTCCAAAGCAAAGAGGTAGTTGTCGATTATCTTGACGGTTCGCGCCGATAACGGTTCCTTCAATACCAATCCGTCCGTCATCTTGAACCTGTCGATAAATATTTTCGCATTGGCGGCGAAATTATCACCGCCTTTAATTCGGTACTTGTTTTCGCCCGTTTTATATCCACCGATCCTTTCGTGAGCCCTATAATGGATCGATCGATTTCTCAGGTACAGATCAAACGCTATTTCTCCGATAGCGGTTTTCGTCAATATCAACTCGGTCGTCGTTAAGGCTTTTACTTTTTCTAATTCAAGGGACAGCAACTCTTTCCCGGAGTAGGCCGCTATTTCAGCGATGTCATTGGTCGTAAACATAAGCAAAACCGCATCCGCCTGAAGCGGTATGGCTAATTCCTTGATCATCAGGTATTCAAGATCAATTGATGCCTTGCCTCTGGCTCCATTTATTACCTCTATATTTCTCTTTCCCTCCCCCACTCTTTCATTCAATAACTCTTCTAAAAGACAGGGATACGTATCCTCATTATCCACGTAAAAACCAACTGTAACAGAATCGCCCACAGCCATGATTCTGATACTTCCCTCCGGTTTGTTTAGCGGAAAAGCTTTACCGCGCAACCCCAGTTGATTGGTTTTGACGGTAAAGGGTATAATTCCCCATTTCAGTTTTATGGTCGAGTTTTTCGGGAAAAATCCACTGGTTATGTTATCAAAAAGGCATTTGGGATATCCGAAAAATATTCTTAGACACAATTCAACGGTCAATATTAAAACTAAAGAAGCGATTACCGAAAATACAAGGTAACCGATAATTCTTTTAACTTTTCGATCTCGTGACATATCGTTAGTGTTCGGCAATATTAACTTCCCCGGAACGTTTTTGCAGAAATTAAGAAACCTCCAATCAAAAGTGAAGTGCGGATGCTAGCGCCTGCCTGCCCGCTCACCCGCCGCTGCGAATTTGCAGAATTTTTACCAGTGGTACTGTATTTTATTCATGGGGGTGCGTTGCATATCCTTGAGCACGCTTATGCCGCATTCGATATGAATCTGTTGATATGTTTGAAAAATTTCCCTGGAGCTTTCCTTCGTCTTGATACCACCCTTCTCGAGAGGCTTATCGCTTATAAGCATCAACGCTCCGATGGGTACCTGCCTCGCGAAACCGGTGGTAAAGAGTGTGGCGCATTCCATGTCGATGGTCTGGACCTTTTCCAAGATGAGTCTCTTGCAGAATTCCTCATCGAACTCCCAGAATCTATAGTTGGTGGAATGAATGACTCCGGTGTGGCGCCGCAGCTTTCTTTCTTCGATTTCCGCAGCCACGAAACGCTGTATGGTGAACGATGAAAGGCTCGGGACCTGCGGCGGCATGTAATGATCGCTGGTGCCTTCCCCGCGTATGGCTGCGACCGGGAGGAAGAAGTCCCCGATTTTTTGATTCTTTCTCAACCCCCCGCACATCCCCAACATGATAACGCCTTTGGGTTTTACGAAAGAAAGTAACTCCACGATAAGCGCCGCGGTGGGCGACCCGACGCCGTAGTTTACCATGGAAACTTTTTCCTTGAACCAGTGGCACGCGCTCATGACGCTGCCCTCGAAGATGCGCGATTTCGAGATAAGGCTGAACCGTTCGACGTAACGATCGAAATTCACCAGCAGAATATAAGGCTGAAAATCCGCCGCCTCACTGCCGGTGTACCGCTCCAGGGTGCCGATGCCTATTTTTTTCCTTTTTTGTTCCTTAGTCTTGGCTGATTTCGATGCCATTAAAAGCCTCCTCAAAATCGATTATGAACCGGCTTTTTTATACCTAAACTAAGCGCTTCTTCTTGTTGTGGTGTCGCCCTCGCCCTTCGAGCCATATGGCCTGCAGGGACGCTTACTTTCGTTCGCTCCTCAGGGACTCGGGCTTCTATTGTCTGCTCCACCCACTGAGTGATGATGCTATCCGTATCCCTGAGGAGGGCAAAGCCCGTCCCGGACAGGCCGCATGGCTCGAAGGGTGCGGATACATTCCGACACGAAAAAATCGCTCAATTTAGGTTCAATACGTTTATATTCAAAAAAACCCGCAATGCAAAAATCAACGCCCTCGAAGTATCGAGTTTACCACATGCACAATTACCTGTGCCGTCATGTGTAATTATTATCTTCACGGGGCTCACGGCCCCGTTCAGTTAGATACTTCACCCTCCTCCACTGCTTGGGACACATGAAGAACCGCTTCCCCCCTTATCTCCGTAGGAAGTTCCTGAGGCAAATGTGCTCATAAGCTTTTCGACCCGAGTAGAACCGCAATGAGGGCAGTTTACAACATCGTCCCGTGTGGAGGACATTATCAATTCTTCAAACTTTTTACCGCATTTTTTACATTTAAATTCAAAAAGTGGCATATTTTCAATCCTTACACTATCAAGAAATTAAACATTTACTTTTAAGATGATAACAGATGATGCATGGATTCAAAAGCCCCCCTTGGCGCATTTCGGATCATTGTCCCTTGCCGCATATGAGCAAGCGCCGTTTGCCGAGTTTTCTATTTTAACTTACATTTAAGTCGTGCGACTGATTCTTCTATCCGATATACACGGCAACCTCGAGGCTCTCGACGCCGTACGCGACAGCATAAAGGAGGAAGATGCGGATAAGGTGTACTGCCTGGGCGACGTGGTGGGCTACGGCGCCGACCCGGAAGCCTGCTGGAGGACGGTGGCCGATGAGGGGTGGGAAACGGTTCTCGGTAATCACGACCAGGCGGTTCTGGATCCTTCCGGCCTCCCGCTTATGAACCCGGTAGCGCGTACAGCCCTTGAATGGACGAGAGAACATACGTCCAAGGAGGGCATCGAATGGCTGGCGCGTCTGAAGATGGAGATACCGCTTTCCGAAGACTCTCTTGCGTCTCATGCCTTACCGATCAAGCCGGATCAATGGTTGTATTCCGACGATCCTCAATTGGTATTGGGAGTTTTTCGCGCAAGGCCCGAGCGAATATTTTGGGTCGGGCACCTGCATTTCGCTCATGCATGGCTTCACCGGGAAGATACGGATCAACTGCTTCTGGAGCGTACTCCTGAAGAAATCAAAGTGGTTGGAGGAAAATGGCTGCTGAACGTGGGTAGCGTGGGTCAACCTCGTGACGGCGATCATCGGGCATGCTACGTAGTGTACGACATGGAATCCGGGGTCGCGTATTATCGTCGAATCCAGTACGATACTGTAACCGCGGCCAAGAAAATAATTGACGCAGGTTTACCCGAAATATTGGCTCAAAGACTGTTTCTGGGGCAATAACCGATAACTTGCCGTACTCGGCCCGCTCGCTGCCCTGTTTGACACCTATAAATCAATAGGTTAGCATAATGATTTTTTGGAGGTTGGGTAGAAAATGGTTCGGCGACTTTTTGCCATAACGCTGTTATTTGTATTTTTCGCTTCATGCATATCCCCGAAGCAAGAAGCGGAATATACTTCTCGTGAGCCGATTCCCACTTCACAACGCAACGCCGTCGAACTCGTAATAACCGAAGAACGCTTTACTGAACCTTCGGTGCCCTTAGCTGAAAAAAACGGCGTCCCTCAACCGATACAAAACTGGCAATCACACGAAATGCTCGATTACAGGATCGGCCCCGGAGATGTAGTGCGTATTGCGGTGTTGGTCAGCCTCGAGGCCAAAAGCTATGAAGTGATGGTGGCATCGGACGGAACAGTGGTGCTCCCCCTCATAGGCCCATTCCCGGTGGGTGATAGAACAGTGGAAGAGGCGCGAGCCGATATGAGGGAAGCATTCAGCGAATATTACATTAACCCCCAGGTACAATTGCGGGTGGTCGAGTTCAACAGCCAGAAGGTGTACATTGTGGGTGTGGGAAAGGGTGATGGATATTATCCGCTTAAAAAACGAACGACATTGTTCGAGGTTTTAAATTCAATTCAAAATTTAATTGAAAGCGTCGATTTCGAGGGCGTTTATTTAATGCGCGACGGAAAAATATACCCTCTTCATGTCGAAAGGCTTCTTGCAGGAGACCTCAGCACAAACTACGAGCTTCTAAGTAACGACATTCTGTATTTGCCAAGTCGAAAAAATATGAAGGTATACTTGTTGGGTGAAGTAAAGAAGCCGGGCATGTATAATTTCGACAAAAAAGAGAATTTATTCTATCTGTTAGCCAAGGCAGGGGGGCCCACGTCGGGGGCGCAACTGAGAGAAATACGAATAATACGCGGCGGTCTGGAGGACCCGACACTTATCACGGTGAACATCAATCCGCTCATGAAAAGAAGGCCCGCTTCTCAACTTCGTTCCGGCAACCTGGCCGCACTTGCCGTGGGCGTTGAAGTTACCCGCAAAAGCGCAGTATCCCTGGAGAAGCTTTATTTAACTGACGGTGATATAGTATTTGTTCCTCGGACGGCACTGGAAAAATGGAATACCATACTCAAACAGATATCGCCGTCTCTTAACTTTTTAGCAAGACCTGTTCTTATAACCCGGGAATTTATCTACCTTCAGGAGAATCTATAAATCGGCAATAGACCGCACTGATTTTTTCTACAAATGACCATTATTGAAGAAACAAACTTTCGACCCGCGATAAGAGAAGATTTAATTCTGGGGAAAACGATATGAACGTCAAACGGACGCATAGAGAGGCGAAAAAGAATTCCGGTTTATTAATGGAAAGAATAAAGACTCGTGAAGCGCGTGTCGCTATCATGGGAATGGGAAGGGTGGGCCTGCCCTTGGCGGTGGCGGCTGCCAATTGCGGGTTTCGCGTAAGAGGAATAGACTCCGATCCGGAAGTTTGCAAGAAAGTACGCCTCGGAAAAAGTTCTCCGGATATAGACGAAGCGCAACTCAGGAGACTTGTTCGCAATAAGCGGCTTACCGTATCGGGGGATTTCCGGCCCCTTGGGAAAACCGATGTGGTGGTAATATGTGTTCCCACACCGCTCAGGACTCATGGAGAACTCGATCTCTCCTATATAACTGCAGCATCGAAAAGAATAAGCCAAAATATTAAGCCTCCCGTTCTCATCATACTGGAAAGCACCACCTATCCCGGAACTACGGAGGAGGTGGTAAAACCACTGCTCGAATCGGGCGGCAAACGCTTGGGCAAGGATTTCTTCCTCGCCTATTCGCCTGAACGGCTTGATCCCGGCAACCCAAGATATGGAATTTGCAATACGACAAAAATAGTCTCCGGCGCGGATACGGCCTCCCGCAAACTCGTGGAGGCATTTTACAAATCTTTTGTCGAGCGCACTTACTGCGTGGGAAAACCCGGCATCGCCGAAATGGCCAAGTTGTTCGAGAATATATTCCGGGGCGTCAACATAGCGCTCGTAAACGAGATGGCGCAGATATGCTCGCGCATGGGCCTCGATACTTACGAGGTGCTGAACGCTGCCGCCACCAAGGAATTCGGGTTCATGCTTTTCCGACCCGGGCCGGGCGTTGGGGGACACTGCATACCTCTTGACCCGTATTATCTCCTTTGGAAATCCAGGGAATTCGACCTGCATCCTCGGTTCATACAATTGGCGCAGGACATCAATGAGAACATGCCTTATTACGTAGAGCGCAAGCTTATTGATGCTCTCAACAATCAACAAAAATGTCTCCGCGGCAGTAATATCCTGCTTCTGGGCATAGCTTACAAAGCTGGCGAGGGAGACACCAGAGAAAGCCCGGCGATAAAACTTTTCGAACTGCTCGAAAAGGCGAGTGCCAAGGTGAGCTATCACGATGCTTTCTGCCCTAAAGTGAAAATATCCGATAGACGAGTCGTGTCTAAGATGCTTACCGACGACCTTTTGGAGAACAGCGACGCGGTGGTGATAACCACCGATCATCCCGGCGTGGATTACAACCGAGTGGTGGAAAAATCCAGCCTGGTGCTTGATACAAAATACTTGCTGCGCGACATGAAAATTCCGTCCAAAGGGAAAGTGATATGGTTGTGAAACCGGGGGATGAAATTCCTTTTTTCAATATTACGCGACAAGTGAAGGTCTTGCGGGAAGAACTCGAGACCACGTGCGCCGAAGTTTTTGCCGGCGGCTCGTTTATTCTGGGAGAATGGGTGGAGAAATTCGAGGGACAAGTAGCCGATTTCGTCGACGCGAAATACGCGGTGGGGGTAGCTTGTGGAACTGACGCTCTTGCTCTGGCCTACCAGGCCCTTGGCGCAGGCATGGGCGACGGATTGATAACAACGCCTTTTACTTTCTTCGCTACCTCGGGCGTTATGTTCAGGCTGGGTATCAGGCCTTTTTTCGTGGATATAGACCCGGCGACTTTCAATATAGATCCCAATTTAATCCGTGAGTTTCTGGAGCGGGAGTGCCGGCGCGAGGATACCGGCTGTATCCACGTATCGACGAAAACACCTGTCAAAGGTATCGCTCCGGTTCATCTTTTCGGTCAAATGGCTCCTATGGATTTTATAATGGATCTCGCGCGGGATTATGGGTTGTTTGTGGTGGAAGATGCGGCTCAAGCCTTGGGCGCATCTCAGGAAAAGAACGGTGAAAAGCACATGGCCGGTTCCATCGGCTCGGCGGCGGCTTTCAGTTTTTACCCTACAAAAAACCTCGGGGCTTTCGGCGATGCGGGATTGGTGAGTACCAACGACCGAGATACGGCGGAAAAAATCAGTCTTCTCAGAGCCCATGGCTTCGAGACCGATGGTATGGTACGCCTGCCGGGATTATGCAGCAGGTTGGACGCTTTACAGGCGGCTCTGCTGTCTAAAAAATTCGGTTCATTGGAAAAGTGGAATAGAAGACGGGCCGACATTGCTGGAAAATACAGGGATATGATAGGTTCCAAATCATGGGCTTCAGAGGTCGTCCGTCCGACTGAGATAGCCGGCAACAGCCACATATGGCATCAGTTCGCACTTCAAGTCAAGTTCAGAGATGAAATCGAGCGGCATCTGAAAACTCATGGCGTGGGTTCAGGAGTTTACTATCGTGTTCCCATACACCTTCACCCTATCGCCGCCTCGTTGGGATACTCGAAAGGCGACTTTCCAGAGGCCGAAAGGGCCGCGGAAAAAGTCCTGGCCTTGCCGATTTGGCCGGAACTTACCGATGATGAGATAGAGCGGGTGGTGAACA
>CAZDAF010000164.1:0-8096 GCA_964503115.1 uncultured bacterium | reverse complement strand
AGGTGGCCGATAATATCGAGCGCGGGAAAAAGGAAAACCTCGAATCGGTTATAAACGACATAGACTTCGTGGAAATAGATCTCCGCAACCTCGACAACTGCCGCGAAATATGCCGTGGTATGGATGTTATATTCAACCTTGCCGCCAAGGTAACCGGCATCGAATACAACCGGAGTCACCAGGCGGACATGTTCGAAAGTAACATGCTGTTACAGCAGTACCCTATACAGGCCGCTGCGCTCGAGGGGGTGCCGAGGTTCATGCAGGTGAGCACCGCGTGCATATATCCGCACGACGCAAAAGTGCCGACGCCGGAGTCGGAAGGAGACAGGGGAGGGCCCGAACCCACTAACGCAGGTTACGGATGGGGGAAACGGATGGGCGAAAAGCTTGCTCGATGGTACGCGCAGGAAACCTCGATGGAGATCGGTATCGTCAGGCCGTTCAACGCATACGGACCGCGCGACTATTACGACACCGCTACCAGCCACGTCGTACCGGCACTTATTAAAAAAGTCATGGACGGTATGAATCCGGTCGAAGTTTGGGGCAGCGGCAACCAGAAGCGCGTGTTCGTCCACGCGCAGGATTTCGCCGCCGGACTGAAGCTGCTCGGTGAAAAGTACGCAAAGCCCGAGCCCGTAAATCTCGGACACGACGATATGGTCAGCATGAAAGAGCTGCTGGCCAGGATACAGGACCTTACCGATTCTCATAACCCGCCGTTTTTCAACACCGACATGCCCGAGGGATACCCCGAACGCGCCGCCGACACCACGAAGCTTAAAGAAGTGACAGGCGGCTTCGTACCCGCTATAAGCCTTGAAGAGGGTCTCAAAGAAATGATCGAATGGTACCGCCTTAACCCCATTCCCGATTAATTGTCGGCGGTATGTTCCATGAAGTGCCTCGTTACCGGTTGTGCCGGGTTTATCGGCTCCCATTTGGCCGAGGCGCTCATCGAAGAGGGCCATTCGGTCCGGGGGATAGATTCTTTAACGGATTATTATTCGCTTTCCATAAAAGAGGCCAACCTCGAAGTTCTCCTGAATAATCCCAATTTCGATTTTCACCGCGAAGACATTCTTTCTTGCGACATCGAAGCCCTGCTTGACGGCGTCGAGGCGGTGTTTCATCTTGCGGCCCAGCCGGGTGTGAGGGCGAGTTGGGGCAAGACATTCGACATATACGTCGATGCGAACATCCGCACGACGCAGCGATTGCTCGAGGCGGCACTTGAAGCTCAACCGAGGTTTGTTTTTGCCTCAAGCTCGAGCGTTTATGGGGATACCGACCGCATCCCGATGCGCGAGGGCGACCCGACGCGGCCGCGAAGCCCTTACGGTGTCACCAAACTCGCTGCCGAACATCTTTGCGCGCTGTACCACTCGAACTTCGGCTTGCATACCGTCAGCTTGAGGTACTTCACGGTTTTCGGCCCGAGGCAGCGGCCGGATATGGCCATTCACAGGTTCCTTTTATCAGTTCTGGACGGATCCGAAGTTCCTCTTTTCGGGGACGGTTCCCAGACCCGGGATTTTACTTATGTCGAGGATATTGTTCGCGGCACCGTTCTTGCCGCCTCGAGCGGAAATACGGGCGGAGTATATAACCTCGGCGGAGCCAACAAAATAAGCGTGGCCCAACTCATTGATATAATCACACAAGTAGCGGAGCGATCCCCGAAATTTGTAGAAAAAGAGTTGCAAGCCGGTGATGTTCGGGCTACCTTAGCCGATACGAATTCAGCCTTAAATGACCTTGGTTGGTCCCCGAAATATTCAATTGAGGACGGACTGAGGAAAGAATTTGAATGGCTGAGGAAGTGTCTTGAGCGGGGAATTATCGGAAAAAAATAATGCGCCTTCCGCAGGGCTCGGGCCCCAAGAGTGGCTCGACGCAATACCTCAACCCGCCTTGCTGATCGAGGGCGGCGTCGCGGTGATTGCAAACGACTCCGCCCTGAACCTTCTGGGCGACCCGATCGGGAAACAACCCTCCGAATGGAATCCGGCGTTTGACGCAACCGATTACGGCGCAAATTCCGGCAAGGGTCTTGAAAATAAAACGACAATCGATGGAAAAGAATTTATCGTACGGATTTCTCCTTTAGGTGCATCTCCGGAGTTACAACTTTGGATTTTTCAGCCGGCGGACGAACCCGTCGAAACCGCCTCGGAGCGGGAACGGCGACTGGAGAAAGCCGTTGAGATTCGTACTCGTATGCTTAAACTTGCCGAGGATAAGTACCGTCACCTCTTCGAGAAATCCAGTTTCGGTATTGTGCAACTTGACCCCAACGGCGACTGGATTACCACCAATCCGATGTTCCTTGAGATTACCGGCAGGGCCGAAGACGAATTGCCCGGCCTGAAGTTCGAGAATCTTGTTCATCCTAAAGACAAAAAATCATTCAAGAAAAAACTGAAAGAATGGCTTGCCGGCGGCGGCAAGGAGTTATACAGATGCCGAATAGTTCGCCCCGGCGGCGCATCCAGGCATATAGTCATCTGGACGCAGCGCCTGGAAAACGAGGGTTTGACGGTCGGCCTTCAGTTAAGCATGGTGGACGTTACCGAGGAGACCAGGCAGCGGTTGGCTGCTGAAGCGGAAAAGGACCACATCAGGGAATCGCTCGAAAACATCATGCGATCCATGCTCGAGGCCTTGGTGGTGGTCGAGCCTAACGGGCGTATAGCCCAGGTTAACGAGGCGGCGCTGAAAATGCTGGGCTGGGAGGAAGAGGAACTGATGGGCAAGCCTGTCGGGATGCTTTTCGCCAAGGGCGCGGAAAATATCGCTGAGGAGACCAAGAAATTCGCAAAATTGCTCAAGGCATCAATTGCGAAGGAAGTCGAAGTGGCCTGGCGTCGCCGGGACGGGTCTATTGTGCCGGTAAGTTTCAGCGCCAGCATAATGCGCGACGCCAAAGGTAAATTGGCGGGTATCGTCGCCGTGGCCCGCGACCAGAGCGAAAACCGCTTGAGACGAAAATTCGAAGAAGCCAACAAGGAACTCGAACAAGCGTTAAAGGAACTGAAAGTAGTAGATGCCGCCAAGGACGACCTTATCAGCATGGTCGGTCATGAGCTGAGAGGCCCGCTGGCGGGCATTCGCGGTTTCGCCGAGTTTCTGCTGGAAAAAACGATTGGAGAAAACGAGCGCGTCGGTTTTGCCGAGAAGATCGTCAAAGAAGTGGACAGGTTGACCAGGATGGTCAACGACATACTCGATCTGGCCAAAATGGAACTCGGCAAAATGCGTTATTATATGGAGCCTGCCTTGATGAACGACATCGCCGCCGACTGCATCGAGCGCGCGCAACCGGTGGCGGGAGCGCGTGACATCAGTTTTACTACGTCGTTTGAAGAGTGCCCGCCCCTTGTAATGGACGTGGATAGGCTGTGCCAAGTGATCGACAACTTGCTCTCAAACGCAATAAAATTCTCGCCCGAAGGGGATGAGATTGAGATAGTTGTCAGCGATCACAAGCATTTCGTCAAGGTTACCGTTCGAGACCATGGCGTCGGAATTCCCGATAATGAAAAAGACGCCGTATTTGATAAGTTCGAGCAGACTCCCGACGGCCGAAGAGCGATGGTCGGAACCGGGCTGGGTATGCCCATTTCGAGATCCATAATCGAGGACGGTCACCGTGGTAGAATTTGGTTCAATAGCGAAGGGGAAGGTAAGGGCACCACCTTTTTCTTCACCATACCGAAGAACCTCAAACCCACATCCTTGTGAGACGCCGAGAGAGTAAAAACCTAAACCGCCGCCCCGCCGTGATAAAAACACCACACTAAAAAGCCCACGAAAGATATAAAGAGGAAAGCTCCCTCCCATCGGCTTATATAATTTCTGCTCTTGGTCAGCATGAGAGCGAGTAGAATGGAAAAAATTATCATAATGGGGTACTCACGATGAGGAAGGCTTGGATTTACCCCCAGCGGGCGAATCAAGGGGGCGATTCCCAAAATACAGCAAACGTTGAATATATTGGAACCTATCACGTTCCCTAACCCGATATCCGGCTGTCTTTTGATTACGGCCACCATCGAGGTGGCAAGTTCGGGAAGACTGGTGCCTATCGCAACGACAGTGGCGCCGATCACCAGTTCGGAAATCCCCAAAGTCCGGGCTATCGATACGGCGCTTTTTACCATCAGGTGCGCGCCCCCGACAAGCCCCGCAATGCCCACGATAACCGCTATTATCCCGATAAATAACGAACTCGGAATCCCGATATCCTCTTTACCTTCAGTGTTATTATTCCCCCTTTTCGACACGCTTCGGTAGGTTGTAATGATAAACAGGATCAATCCGCAAAACAGCGCGACGGCATCCCACCTGGAAATCGAGCCGTCAATACTGAAGAAAAAAAGAGCGACCATCGAGATGAAAAGGACCGGAATGTCCATTCTTAACAATGACCGGTCGAAACGTATCGGTAAAACAATCGCCGTCAATCCGACAATGAGACCGATGTTGGCGATATTCGACCCGACGACGTTCCCAATCGATAAATCGGAGGACTTTTTTATGGCCGCTATTACCGACACCAACAGTTCGGGAGCGCTGGTACCGAAGGCGACAATGGTAAGACCGATGACGATCTGGCTCAATCCAAGGCGCCGGGCTATACCGACGGAACCTCTCACCATCGCCTCGGCGCCGGTTTCTAAAATAACCAAACCGACGATAAAAATGATAATCGAGATTAACACTTTATATGGATAGTACAGGCCCGACATGTTGTTGGCAACGGCGATACCGTCGCGCTATTCTATTTAACCCGGCCATCAAGGAGAGTGTGCATGACCAAAAAACCACGCCTTGTTCTCATCGACGGAAGCTCGTACATTTACCGGGCGTATCACGCCCTGCCGAAGCTCTCGAGCTCGAAAGGCGAACCTACCGGCGCCGCGTACGGTTTCGTGCAGATGCTTAAAAAAGTCCTCAAGGACTTGCACGCCGATAGAATAGCCGTCGTGTACGACCCGCCGGGAGGGTCGTTTCGCAATGATATGTATCCCGAATACAAGGCCACCCGAGAAGCGATGCCCGAGGATCTCGTCCGGCAAATCGGCCTTATAAAAGAGATGGTCGAGCTTTGGAATATACCGACCATTGAAGTCCGGGGTTACGAAGCCGACGACGTCATCGCCACCGTAGCGAAAAAAGCCGGCGGTGACATGGAAGTTCTGGTCGTTACTTCCGACAAGGACCTCTGCCAGATAGTTGACGAAGACGTGAAACTGGTTGACACCATGCGCGACCGTATCACCGGAGTTGAAGAGGTAAAGGAGCGTTTCGGCGTCGGGCCGGCTGGCGTCGTCGAGGTGCTGGGGTTGGCGGGAGATACGAGCGATAACGTCCCCGGCGTGCCGGGCATCGGCGAAAAGACTGCGAAGGACCTGATCGGCCGGTTCGGTTCCATCGAGGAAGTGCTCGAACATATCGACGATATTTCAGGCAAAAAACGCAAGGAGAACCTCGAAAAGTTCAGTGAGCAGGCGCTGCTCAGTAAAAAACTCGTCACGCTTGATACCGAAATACCCCTCGAAGTCGAACCGGACGACCTTGAGCCGGGTAAACCCGACGCAGCGGCGCTCAGGAAGCTTTTCCGCAAGCTCGAATTTGTCCGCCTGCTCGACCTGTTCGAGACGCCGGAAGAAGAATTTCCCGGAAAAACCGCGAAAAAATACTCGCTCGTCACCACAAAGAAGGAATTTGGCGAGTTGGTGAAAAAGCTGAAAAAAGCGGAGTGGGTTTCTTTCGATACCGAGACGAGTTCGCTCGACCCGATGCGCGCGCACCTGGTCGGATTGAGCTTTTCCGTAAAAGAAGGCGAAGCATATTACATCCCGTTCGAGCACATCTACCTTGGCGCGCCTAAGCAACTCGACACAAGAGATTCTCTGCAAGCGCTCCGGCCCGTGCTCGAAAATAAAAAGACGAAGCTGGTCGCGCAGAACGCCAAATACGATTTGATAGTGTTATCGCGGCACGGGATCGACATACCCGATGTGGATTTCGACACGATGGTTGCGGGATATGTGCTCAACCCCGCGCGGCGTCGCCAGGGACTCGGGATACTCGCGCAGGAATACCTCGGCGTCAACATGATGACTTACACCGACCTGGTGGGAAAGGGCGCCAAGGCCAAACCGTTTGCGGAGGTTTCGGTCGAGGCGGCACGGGACTATTCCTGCGATGATGCCGCCGTGACGTTCTCGTTGAGGCGTGTGCTTGACGAAAAGCTGCACGAATCCGGCCTGTGGAGCATTTTCGCCGATATCGACATGCCGCTGGTGCCGGTGCTCACCCGGATGGAAATGAACGGCGTGCGTGTGGACGCCGACATCCTGGGCGCGATAAGCGACGAGTTGTCCGAAGAGCTGGGCGCGCTGCTCAAGCAACTGTACGAAACCGCCGGGGTCGATTTCAACCCGAACAGCCCCAAACAGCTTGGCGAAGTGCTGTTCGACAACATCGGCCTGCCGGTGATAAAAAAGACCAAAACCGGCCGCAGCACCGACCAGGACGTGCTCGAGGAACTGGCCCTGCAACATCCCCTGCCCGGTATGGTGCTAGATTATCGCAGTCTGTCGAAAATCAAAAACACCTACGCCGACAGCCTCCCGAAACTCATCAACCCACTATCAGGACGCATCCACACCAGCTTCAACCAGGCGACCACCAGCACCGGACGGCTGAGTTCGAGCGATCCGAATTTGCAGAATATACCCGTCAGAAGCGGCGTCGGAAGGAAAATTCGGGAAGCTTTCGTGCCCGAGCGAGGTAACGTTCTCATAAGCGCCGATTACAACCAGATCGAGTTGCGCATACTCGCGCACATGTCCCGCGATGAGACGCTGCTCGACAGTTTCGGCAAGGGCCAGGACATTCACCGCCGCACCGCCGCCGAGCTTTACGGCGTCCCGACCGAAGAGGTGACGCCCGACCAGCGCAGGCAGGCGAAGGTGATTATCTTCGGGGTCGCGTACGGGATGAGCCCTTACGGTATTGCGAAAAACTTGAGAATACCGCACGATGAGGCGAAAAGAATTTACGATACTTATTTCGAGCGCTATCCCGGCGTGAAGAATTATATCAAGCGCAACGTCGCTGAGGCGCGGAAAAAAGGGTACGTCAACACCTTGCGCGGAAGAAGGTTGCAACTGCCCGATATCAACGCCAAGAACCGTAATGTGCGCGCCAACGCCGAACGGGCCGCTATAAACGCGCCGATGCAGGGTACCGCGGCGGACATCATCAAAGAGGCCATGATCCAGGTACAAAAACATATCGATGAAAAATATCCGGCAACAAGAATGATCTTGCAGGTGCATGACGAACTGCTGTTCGAAACGCCTGAAAAAGATGTCGAGGCCGTCGAGCACGCCGTAAAACGCATTATGGAAAACATCACGAAAATCGACATACCCCTTACCATCGACATCGGCCACGGCCCAAACTGGAGTGAGGCACATTGAGGTGAAACGAATAAAAAGTTGCTTTATAATCTTAAAGATTCTATTATCCAAATCAGAGGCAATAAATAATTGATGGCCAATCAAGAAATAATGTTTGATCTAATTGTGTGCGATAATTGTGAAGGAGTGCTGAAAAATTATCCCGACAACTGTATTGATCTTATCGTTACTTCTCCTCCTTATGCCGACAGCAGAAAAAAAACATACGGTGGAATTCATCCCAACAACTATGTAGAGTGGTTTTTACCCAAGGCTAGAATTTTTCTCCGTCTACTAAAACCACAAGGTACTTTCATTCTCAACATAAAAGAAAAGGTCGTTAATGGTGAACGCCATACATTTGTGATAGAACTGATCATGGAATTGCGTAAAATGGGCTGGCTCTGGACCGAGGAGTTTGTTTGGCACAAAAAAAATTGTTACCCGGGAAAATGGCCAAATAGGTTTAGAGATGCCTGGGAAAGATGTCTACAGTTTAATAAAGAAAAAAAATTTAACATGTATCAAGAGGCCGTTATGGTTCCAACGGGCGATTGGGCAAAATCCAGACTGAAAAACTTAAGCTCTACGGACCGAACTAGAGACGAGTCAAAAGTG
>CAZDAF010000163.1:0-8106 GCA_964503115.1 uncultured bacterium | reverse complement strand
ATTTTCTTTTTCATTATTTTTTAAAAATGCCCAGAAAATCGCTAGAGGGAATCCCTTATTCCAGTACCAGAATGTTGTTCTCCCGTTTAACACGGCGGCGGATGTTTACCTGCATGCCGTCGTAACCGCCGTGCGCTTTCAGGAAGGCATCCGTTTTTTCCTTGTCCGCTCCTTCCAACGAGCGGTAAAAATCCACCGGTCTCTGGAACATCCAGAGCGTGAAGGGGAAGATTGCGCGTTTTTCGACAACTCCGTTGACCGAGAAATCGTGCAGTCCGATAACGCGCGGGATCGGCTTGTCGGGATTGGCTTCGAGCCAATCGGCCAGCTTGTCGGCAGTGTCCAGCAGGACGGGGAAGTGCTCGTTGAACATCCTTTCGAGTATCGGTCCGACCGTTTCGGGCACCTCATCGTTCGGCAGGAACTCTCCCGACTGCTGCACCGGCGCATTCATCCGCTCGACCCACTGGGCCACCAGCGGCGCGCGGGATTTCATCAGCTTGCCGGGGTAAGGGTCTCGATAAAGGTGAGCGTACAACGGCGCCATCAGGCCGAAGTCGCCGATACTCGGCCGAGTGCCGAGAAGGAACGGGTAGGTTTTGAGGTGTTCGTTGAAGAGGTCGAGAAATTCCTCGTACCACTCCTCGATTGCTTTATGGTTCTTTTCGGTAACCCCCAGCGCGGGTAGAGCGCCACCGAAATAGCCGGCGATGGTTTCACCCATCTTGCGCTGTTCTTCGACGGAGGCATCGGGCACGGACGTCCGGCCGAACTCGCTAACGATAAAATCGTAGTTATCTTCCTTGAACCACCACCGGTAATACATGGCGGGAATGACAAGCCATTCATCTCCATAAACCTCGAACAAAAGCGCTACTAGCCGCTGTAAAGGCGTATCGGGGTATACCGAGGCTTCGGGAAAGCGCTCCTCGAGGAAGTCGATAATGTCGGTGGTGTCCTGCACCGCGATGTCGTCGGGCGATATTATTATCGGAATGAACCTCACGCCGGTTCGCGGAACGATGATCTTCTCATACACCTCGGCGGTTGACAGTACTTCCTCGAAAGGTATCCCCTTGTATCGGAAATACGCCCGCGCCTTGCCGGAATATAATGAGACCTCGGTTGCGATCAGCTTGTATTTGGACATTTGGTTATCTCCTTTCTCTCGTGTTGGAGCGTAGTGGAGATCCGTATGGGCCGTATAGAGGCGTATTGGCAAATAGAGCGCGGAAAGCGTACCTTGCGGCGGCGCCAACGTATCGCAGCTTTTCCAATTTCGAGTTTATATGGTGCAGTCGCTCGACGACACCGCAGCCTTCCATGCCCTTATAGTAAAATCGGGCGAAGCATTCCTTGATGAACGCCTCGTGGCGCATCAGTGGCACGACGTGAAAAATCTGCGCGCTGATGAGGTGGCTTCTTCCGCGTTCATCCACCAGTTTCAGCTCGGCGCCTTTCGGGCTCTGGCCGTCGGGCATCAAATCCAGATGGATCGTCGATTCCATGATGCGCGAGTTCTCTTCACCGTCGAATATAAACCCGCCGGCGTTCTCCCAGCCTTCATCGGTGACGCTGAAGACGTTGAACGAAAAAGCATCTCCGAACTGAGCCGTGATCCATTTCCAGCTTTCGACACCACCCCAGTCTCGTATGCCCCACGAATGGTCACGCTGGCCGGTGCCGTCGATGTTGAATTCCCTGCCTCTCATCCGCAGCACTCCCTTGACCCTGCCGGACTGCTCGTAATGTTCCTGCGCCACCTTGCTTGGCAGGGATTTCATCTCGGCGTTGTAGTCATAAACGGGGGTGAAGCAGCTGAAATCGAGGTCCATCGAATCTCGCCCGCCGTCCAGGCATAGTCGCCATCGCCGGAAGGGATCGATCATATCGTAGTGCAGTCTTTTCACGCGGCAGTTTTTGGGAAGGTCGAAACTTTCCCACGGCTCGGTGAACTTCCGGTTCGCTGCGGGATAGGCGAAATATGGCGACCGATTGCGGATGACCATCAGGATACCGTCAACTTCACCTTCGTTGACCCTCCAGCCGATGGTGGTGAAACCGTATATTCCGGCCTTATCGTCCACGAAATTGAAGTAGTACGATTCGCGCCAATACTTATAATGTGTTTTTTCGTGACGACCCTCGTCAGTATATGATAATGGGCTCATTTGTTTTCCTTTGTTGTCAGGATTATAACCCGCCCTCGCGTGCCGTCCACTCGTATCCGGTCACCTGTGCGAATAAAGCTCGCCGCTCCCGAAACGTGCGTGACCGCGGGCACACCGAACTCGCGAGCCAGTATGGCCCCATGGCTGAGCAGTCCTCCCGTCTCTAGCACGAGTCCGGCGACTTTCATGAAAGCCGCGCTCCATGCCGGGTCGGTACTTTCGGTCACAAGAACCTCACCCGCCCGCAGCAAGTGGGCATCCTCAAGTTCCGTCAGTACCCGCGCCGGTCCATCGACAACGCCGGGGGCGGCGTTTAATCCCGCGTACTCGCCCGGCGGCAATTCTTCTTCATCTTTCGTCTGATCCTCGAATTCGAATGATCCCATGAGGTATGCCGGGGGAAGTATGTCGCGGTTGGTTTCCAATTCTCGACGCCTGCCTGGGATGCGCGACCGGATATCCGGGTCGAGGCGCTTTGCCCCGACGGCTTCGGTCATTTCCTCACGCTCGAGGAAGAAAACGTCTTCAGCACAATCCAGTTGTTCCCTTTTTGTTAGCCATTCTCCGATTGCAAGCGCCGTTCGTCTTATGAGATACATAATACGGTCGAGCGTGAAGCGCTGGTTCTCACGGTAGCCGATAAAGACTCGAGCCTGCCGGGCTGTATACTCGAACCACCGCTTAATAAAGAACCCGTACCATTTTTTGCGAATACGCCCCAATGCCTCGATCATAGCCTCCTCCGAACGCAACCGCGCAGCTTCGGACCTCGAATGAGGGCTGGGAGGCAGCTCTTCTGCGAGGATACCCCCGATTATGCCGGCCACCTGACCCGGCGCATCCATCCAGTGCGGGACGGTGATGTCCCTGGAAGTGGTGCGATGGCCGTAGTTTTCGAGGAACGATTTGAACGAACTCTGCGCCTCCGGGCAATCATCTTTTTCCAGTATGCGCCGAGCCGCTTCGTCCGGTTCGAGTGTGAGGAAGATGTCTCTGGCCGTTGAGTCACTTTCGATCCGGCGGGCCACTTCCCAAAGCGCCTGGTCGCAATCCATCGTGACGTTTGAATCCAGATGCCCCGTGATGCGCAGGAATATCGAGCCGTCGTCGTCATCGGCCCATTTTTCGCACATGGCGCGAAAGGCGTCCGTCAGCGTCGTATTATAAGAGGCATGCCCCCATCGGATGATCTCGAAATGCTCGACGCCCATGCGATTTATCTCGTCGAACATTTCCATAAGCTCTTCAATATTCGGCTTTTGCTCGAGACTCAGCAGCATCCCGGCTATTTTGTCTTTTACAGTGTGGCTCCATTCTTCAAGAGCGCGCAAATTCCGGGACATCCCACTACGCTTGTCGGTTAGATGTGCTCTGATTAACGAAATAAAGCCCCTGATCGGCCGGTAGGGAGCCTCGAGAAAATACTCGTCGTCGTGAGGCGAGCCCATGGAATCTGTGAATTGTTTGCGGGCGGACATCGGGAACATCGTGATGCTCTCCCGCGCCATGCGAGTGTTCATATACAGATGGGATTTGTGAAGGCGGAAGAATTCGAGATTGGCGAGCTCTTTGAAGCCAAGCGCCCCGATTAACGGAATGAAAGCTCCATCGACTATCCAGTTGACGCCGCAGGTGAAAGTCAATGGCGAAATCACATCGGTCCAGTACTGATCTCCCATTTTACGAGTAAATACGGTCTCGTTCGAAGGAGGCAGCGTGGTGATAGGGCGGGACTGCAACAGGGCGATACGAGCGGCCCCGGCGTCCTCGATAGCCCACTCGACGTCCTGCGGGCATCCCATTTCCAACTCTATGCGTCGCCCCACCTCCGCCAGTCGACGCAGATCGCTCTCGATCAGACAGGGCTTTTTGCTATCATTTTCATTTGTATGGTCAGCGTCTCGTGACATGTTTGACGACAATTTGCTTCGTTTGATCCTGCCGGTTGACTTCTTCAACACAAAATGATCCGGTTGCACTTTGCCGCTCACCAGGTTTTCTCCAAGTCCGCGTACCGCGTCTATTACGATTTCGCCGGGGTGCGCCGTTAGCGGGTTGGTGGTGAACATCACTCCGGAAACCTCGGCTTGCGCCATACGCTGCACCACAACGGCGACGTCCGCCTTTAAGTGGTCTATTCCCGCAGTGCGGCAATACGTTGGCACCCTTTCATTCCACACCGACGCCCAACAGAGCTTCACATATTCGATGACGGACTCCGGGCCGCGGATATTAAGATATGTTTCATAAATCCCGGCGAAGGAGGCTTCTTCCATATCCTCCGCCGTGACTGATGAACGGACGGCTACCGCGCCTTCTTCCCCCAACCGACGGAGCGCTTCCCGAATCGCATCCGCTACGGCGCCGGGGACGGGTTGCTCTTCTATAAGGTTCGTAATGGCGGTTGAGGCGCTTTTGAAATCCTCGCCGGCGGATTTTATGACTTCCTCGATTCGTTCGATAAGGTTCGAGCGCTCGAGAAAAAATCGATACGCATCGGTGGTGACTACGAATCCGTCCGGCACGGGGAAGCCTCGACTGATAAGCTCGCCAAGATTAACGGCCTTGCCACCGGCCAGGGAGAGGTCGGCTTTAGAGAAATGTCTCAGGGATATAATAAAACGATCGGAATGTCGTGTCTTATCGACCATAACAATTCAGTACCGGCATGGGGGCCTTCGTCATAAAAGGTGCTTTATTGCCGGATATTACCATGTTGGCCGGGTACAACCTCGTAAAAGCGGACCGATGTTGTCCGCCTTCCATTGCTTTCGAGGCGAGGGGGTTGGCGGCCTGTACTTGAAGTTCATTTCCTCCTCTCGACCCCGGCCGTGCCGGTAAACGAAAACTCTCCGCAGTGCCGCCACCATGCCGATTATCCCCCCTCCTGTTCCAGCAGACGCATAAAATTATCATTACCGGCAAAAGACGGGTTGAGCGAGAGCGCTTTCTTGAGATAGTGCAATCCCTCCTTCCGCTTTTTATCATTGCCGTGTTGGATCAATACTTTCCCCAAATTTACATAAGCATCGACATAGTTCGGGTCAAGTTCAATCGCTTTTTTGAAATTCTTTTCCGCATCGGGCAACCGCCGTTCCTGGAACGCGATTATCCCCATGCCGTTATAGGGAGGTGCGAAATCCGGCTTTGCCTCGATAGCGCGGCGGAATTTTTCGCTCGCGTTGTCACGATTACCCGCTTCGAATTCGATGAATCCCAGATTGTAGAGAGCGAAATGATCCCTGTTGTTCAGCTCGAGCGCCTTGCCGAATTGTTTCCCGGCACTATCGCGGTCGCCCAGAAGCAAATATATTGAACCCAACCGATCGCGCAAAGCAGGATTGTCCGGGACAATCCGGACGGCGAGCTCAAGAAAAGGTAGCACCTCCCCAAAATCTCCCGCTTCGATAAGCCGCTCCCCGAAATCGTTGTATATACCCTCGATAATGCTTCTGTAAAACTTTTTTCGGGGACTCAAGCGGACGGCCTCTTGAAGGAAATTCAGAGTCTCCTTTTCATGGCCCAAATTCCAATGGTAAACGGTAAACTGAATGGCATCGCGAGCGCTCGTCTCTCTTTCCAAAGCGGCCGCGAACTCATCGGGCCATTTTTTCGCATCACTGCCGATTATCGCCCGGGGATGTTCCTTGAGAAATATTATTTTGTTGTACAGCTCGGGATAAAAATTATGCAAGTAATTAAAATGCCGTGGCATCGAGTACTGTAATTGCAACCGATCATCCTCGTGATATTCACCCTTGCCGGCAGCCATTTTGAATCGACGCGATCCCATTATGAACTTCCCCATCAGTTCGGCGGCGGCGGCCATTTCCACCCTTGCCATATCCTCCGCCGTTTTTGCCCGGCGCATTCTCGCTTCCAGCGTCCGAGAATCGAACCGAATTGGAGCAATAGAACCTACCATCATGTAGTCCCGGGTATTCAACGTTTCCCAAAGAGTAGACTCCTCAAAAACCGCCTGGAAAGTCCTCATAACCATCCTCAGCTCCTCGGGAGAAATCTCATATCCCTGGAACCAGCAACAAAAGACGCCCCCGGGATTCAGACTATTCTTCACCAACTCGAAGTATTGCCTGGTGAACAGAGCCGCTTCTCCGGCAATCCATGGGTTCGATGGTTCGGAGATAACAACGTCGTACTTTTTACGGGTCATCAGCAAATGGTTGCGCCCATCCCCGACGATGATTTTTACTCGAGGGTCGTTTAGCGCGCCATGGTTCCACTTCTCGAAGTAAAAGGCCGCCTCCACAACGGCGGTCGATAACTCTATCACATCGACACTTTCCACCGGATGCCTGGTGACCGAGCCCAAAGTCACCCCACTTGCCAATCCCACTATGCACACTTTCTTCGGATCGGGATGAACCAGCATGGGAATATGGGCTGAGAGCACTTGGGTTATCATATCGGAGAAATCCGTGGATGCGTCCGTTTTTCCGTTAACCCTCAGGAAAACACTCTCCGGGCCTTTTTTAATCACGGCTACGGTGGTATCGACTCCGTCCCTGTAAAAAATTATCCGCTGCCGGTCGCTTGTAATATCGCCCATTTTTGTAAAAAACTTGGCATAAACGATCGGTCCCGAGCTCATTATCGCGGCATCCCACGGAGGCATCCACACCGTCACCAGAATTCCCAACACCACGGGCACGGCCGTTTTAGCCCAGCGTCTGATGGCGCCGCCGGAGGCCACCGCGCCCAGCAGTATCGCCCCTGCGACCCAGTTCACGATGTTTGCCGCCGCGATAGTGTCTTGCAGGCCTATTAGAGGAATGAGCAAAAAACCGGCCATCAAGCTGCCAGCGATGGCTCCGGCGGTGTTAATTCCATACGCAAGCCCCACAGGCTCGCCGACTCCCCGGCGGCACATGCCGACCGTCTTTACAGCCAGCGGAAACACCGCGCCCATCAATACGGTGGGCAGTAATAACAACAAACCCACTATGACAAACTCCGTTATAACTAATGCGTTCCAGTCATTTGAAAAACGGGCTATTATCGGCAACATCCATTTAGGCAATTGCCCCAGCCCCCACATCACCCAAATAGCTGAAAACCCGACAAGAATTTCCACCCAAGCCATTACCGCAGCAGGGTTGCGAAACCTGTCGGTAAGTCTCGCTCCGGCGCCGCTCCCGATTGCAAGGCCGAATATAAATATCGTCACTATTATCGTGAAAGAGTAGGCGCTGGAACCGATGCTCAACGTCAATGCCCTCGTCCATGCCACCTGGTAGGCCATCCCTGCGAAACCGTTGGCTGCGTAAACCGCAAGAGCCGCCCATAAAACCGTTCGGCTCCACTCGAACCCGGGCTTTGCGGACGACTTTTCATCGCCGCCGGCTTTCGGCTTTTTATCGGCAGTAGACTCGCTTTTCTTGTGGCGCCCGAAAGCCGCCCAGCAGGCTACGACGATCAGAAAAATACCGATGTTTACAAAAGCCGCAGTGTATATGGCCCAACGTTGTCCCAACAGCGGCAAAAGGAAAAAGCCCGCCGAAAAACAGCCTAAACCCGCGCCAAGCGTGTTCAGAGCGTACAGCCTGCCCACTTCCCACCCGAACCGGGCCTTGTCCGATGCGTAATAACGCGCAAGCACCGGCAAACTCGCCCCCATCAACACAGTGGGCACAAGCAATATAACCGCACTCAGAATAAACCGTAAAAGGCCGAAAAGGAAAAGGTTATCGACATAATATTTGTCGTAAAAAGGCCCTAAAATCGATGGGATCAAACCCACAAGCCAAGGCACGGCGATGCAATATAATCCTATGGCGCCTTCTAATATGCCGTATGTCAGCAGCGGGTTGCCGCGACGGTCTATCCACTTCCCGCCGAACCGGCTCCCAAGCGCCAAGCCTCCCATGAACGCGGCCAATACCGTACTTATCGCATAAGTGGTGCCTCCCATCGA
>CAZDAF010000162.1:0-8128 GCA_964503115.1 uncultured bacterium | reverse complement strand
AGGTTATTCGTTCGGAATATATCCCGGATGTGGGATCGGATATTGAAACCATTGTCGGCAAAGGCTATTTGGTTACCAACGATGCCATGTACACCTTCTACAGCAGGACCAAGGGAGAATTTTCGCCCCTCTTTCTGGCCCTGAAAGATGAGAAGAAGCTCCTCGGTTGCAAATGCTCGAAATGCGGGCTGGTCAGAGTGCCGCCGTTTCTCACACATTGCCCGGATTGCAATTTCGCCCCTACTGAACTGATTGAAGTGGAGCAGGTAGGTGTCATGAATTCTACCCCGCCTATTACATACTTTGCGACTTCTCTTTTCCAGCATATGGCTCCTTATGGACGGGGTCGGGTTATATTCAAAGGGGCCGATACCGCCCTGAGTGTAATCCTCTATACCACTACGGGTATTCTGGTGCCGGGGATAATCAATAAGGGTACCGAGGTGAAGCTCGTTTTTAAGGACGAACGCATCGGGGAAATAACTGACGTATTCTGCGTTCCGGCTTCTGAGCTTACCGAGGAACAATTAAAGAAGAAAGGGCTTACAGAATCGGAGATTGATTGGGAGTCGCCCGTTGAGCCGGAATTGTCCGACGTGTCGGATAAGGATGTTTCAGCTTATAAAAAGGCCCTGGAAGAGATCAAAACTATTATTAAAGGTATGAATTCAAACGAACGGGCGCGCAAAGACATCGCCGGTTGGAAACGGGATATCCAGGTTAAGGTTCGGGGCGGGCAGTTCGCCATTATCATGAATGACGGGGATATCGGAATAAAAGAGGGGGAAATTAAATCTCCGGATTTCCTCATGGTGTGCGAGACCCCGCAAACTTTACTGGACGGACTGGCTTATCGAGGGGCGATTACCGACGCAGTTATCAATAAAAAACTGTGGATAAGCAAGAACATGGAATTCAACACTATCTTCAAACTCGACAGGATGGCCCGGTCGCTGGTACGGTCTAAGAAGACTTGATCTTGATTCATTGCGATGCAAGTTGTATCGCATAGCAAGTAAGGCATGTCCGTGAAGAGCTCACGACCTCGATTTCGCCGGGGCCGTGCGAGAGCATATCGACAAGGCCGTCAGGCACATGGCCCTTGCGCTCGATGATATCCTGGCCGGTGCCGAAAGAATCAAAGGACTGAAACGCCGTTATCCCGCCGACCCGAAAACCCGCCCGCCGCTCGACGTCATCGGCTGCAAAGAACACAGAGACCTGATTAACTCATTGTAAAATGATAAATTGGCAATTAGCATTTGGAAATTGTTTATTTTCAGAGGTGTTCGACCAGTATCTTAACTCCTATGCCGATTAGAACCAGGCCGCCGATAAGTTCCATCCGTTTACCGAAACGAGCGCCCAGGCGGCCGCCTATGTTCATTCCAATAAGTGTCATCCCGGCCGCCACTACACCGATAATAAGGCTGGGATACCAGGCGCTGACTTTCAGCATGGCAAAACTCAATCCCACCGCCAACGCGTCGATGCTGGTCGCTACCGAAAGCATCACAAGAGTGACTCCTCGGGTCGGATCGCCGGTTGTGTGGAACTTATCATTCTTGCCGAATGCCCCGTAAATCATCCTGCCGCCGATGAATGCAAGCAGCCCGAACGCTGCCCAATGGTCGTAAGCTTCAATCCAGCGCGCCACGCTCAGGCCCGCAAGCCAGCCGACCACGGGCATCATGAACTGGAAGAAGCCGAAGTGAAATGACAAGCGAAACATCTGCCGGGCTGATACGTCCCGCAGCGCAGCGCTCGATGCGATAGAGACCGCAAATGCATCCATCGCAAGACCAAACGCAATCCCCACTATGGTTATAAAACTCACCTTTTTGTACTTTAACAGGGCCTTTACATTAAATTAAGGACAATCGCTATGCCAACTTTATTATGTTAACCCCTGCCGACGATTTATCCAAGATGAGTGCTATAGAACTCCACGAAATGAAAAGTAGGTTGACGAAAATTCTCGTGCGGGTATACTGATAATTCTGAAAAACAGGAAGGAGGAGATTATGGGCACGGGCAAAAAATTCGTCGTTTTGGTAGTGGCCGCCATATTGGCGGGAACGGTAGTTTTTGGGGATTTGGTATGGGGCAAGGTGCAGCCCGGCTCGGAGGAGCCGGAGCCGCTATTCCGCACCGATAAATACTCGATGCTTATCCATTACATGCACCAGATTTACGAACATTACACCGTCGCCGGCAAACTCGTCAATAAGGGAAAAGTCGAGGACGCCATCGTACATCTCAAAGCGTTGCAATATTACATCAATCTTATACCGAAAGAAATGCCCGATAAGGATCGCGACGGGAAACCGGTAGATAAAAACCTATATATGAAGAACTATCAGCAATTGAAGAAGTTTACCAATCGGGTTATAGCGGATCTGAAAGCCGGCAAATATAAAAAGGGCAAACCCCTGCCGCCGCCCGACGTTGTCACCAAAACCTGCGACGACTGCCACAAGGATCAGAAGATACCGCCTCCCTGGTGATGATTTTCTATGGAAATCAGCGACAAGAACGTCGCGGAATTCGCGCAGGAAATCGCCCAAATACCCTTTTTCAATGACCTCGATCCGGGGGTTTTGCTTGGGCGAGTATCCTTTTTGAAGGACGTTGATCGAGAATTTCTGGAAGAAATAGCGCCCAAATGTATCCTGCGCGTTTTTCAACAGGGTGAGGTGGTCTGTCATCAGGGAGAATATGGCAATACCTTTTACCTCATACTGAAAGGTAAAGTCGAGGTAAGCGTTCGGACTCAGGAAAATCCTCACATAGCGCTCGCAGTGCTTGAGCAGGAAGATTTTTTCGGAGAATACGCTCCACTGGCCGAAACGGCGCGGACGGCCACGGTAACCGCACTTGACCGTGCCATACTTATCGAGGTCGGCAAGGAAGCTTTTTTATCGCTTCGCGACAATTACCCGTCTGTCAAAGATCGCATAGATAAAGTCTATTTCGAGAGAATACTTGCCACCCAGCTAAGAAAGATAGGCCTGTTTCAGGATCTTCCGAATGAAGTTATCGAGGCGCTCAAGGACAAGGTCGAGCTCGAGGAGTTCGATCGTGGCGACGTTATAATTAAAATGGGAGATCGCGCCGACAGCCTTTATCTTATCAGGTCCGGTTTTGTGAAAGTGCGCATCGGGGAAGGCGATGACGAGAAGGTTTTCGCCTACTTGAAAGACGGCAGCTACTTTGGCGAGATGAGCCTTTTGCATGGCGGTGAGCGCAATGCGGACGTCGTGGCGGTCACCCGTATCGAGCTAGTGAAAATACACTCCGAAGATTTCGTGAATCTGATCGAGAAATTCCCGGGAGTCAAGGAGCGCCTCGAACTTATCGTTGCGCAGCGTGAAGAGGATACGAAAGAGATATCCGAAGACGACGAGCGTGCGCGCAAGATGAAGTTCGCAGTAGACACCGGCCTGGTGCAGGCGGGCCGCATACTGCTTATTGATCTCGACACGTGTTTGCGTTGCAACTCTTGTGTCGAGGCTTGCGCCGCAACACATGATGGCTTCCCGAGAATTCAAAGGACGGGGCAAAAGCTGGGGCGAGTGCTGTTGCCCACCACATGCCTGCATTGCACCGATCCCGAGTGCATGTTATGTCCCCACGGCGGGATATACAGAGACAAGGATGGGGAAATACATCACACGGTGCAGTGCATTCATTGCGGCGGCTGTGCCCGGAGATGCCCTTACGGCAACATTCTGATCATCAAAATCGACGACAAGAAACAATCGAGATTACGTTGGCCTTTTGGCGGCAAGGGTAAAGTGTCCGATCAAGCGGAAGAAGCTAAAAAGCCCTTGTCCGCTAGGCAGCGGGTGGTTAAATGCGACATGTGTTTCGACCAGCCGTTTATCGCCTGCGTTTATAACTGTCCCGTCGGAGCTTGCCGCGTAATAACCCCGGAGCAGTTTCTGGAGCTTTCTACGGAATGAGTAACGGCACGCTGAACAACACCTCGAATGTGAATAAAATCATGGCCGCTGCGACGCTTGTGATAACCATAGCGGTTCTGCTTATGTATAAGGCCCTGCCGATCGAGTATCAAGGCGCGCGAACCACTTTCGGGAAGGGACTTGGCATCACCGCGCTGGCTCTTGCGCTGTTTTCAATGCTCTACTCGCTTCGTCGCATACATATGAAATACCGTTGGGGAAAACTCGAAGCCTGGCTGCAAATTCACATATACACCGGCCTTCTGGCGCTACTTTTTGCTCTCATACACTCGAACTGGCGCTTTCAACCCGGCGCGGCAACCACGGCGCTGATTCTGTTATTTCTTACGGACCTTTCCGGCATCGTCGGATGGGTAATTTACATTTATGCTCCATCGGCAATGTCGGAGAGAGACGGAGAAAAGTATGGTTCACCGGATGAGATATACGCACGAATGGATAAGATACGGCAGAGTATAGAAACGCTTGAGCACAGAATAGCGAAGGCCGGTAATTCGGATGAAGAAATGATGAGTGAAATATCCTCCGGCGAGGAGGAACTTAAGGTTTTAGATCACGATCTTAAAATAGCGATGCGCCGGGAGGAGATGATTGGTATATGGTTGAACGTTCATATACCTATTTCAGCGGCTTTTATAGTAGTGGCCTCCGTGCATGGTTTTGTGACTTTTTATTTATAGGAAATCGTAGGGGAACGGATTGTTGTAATGGCCAAGGTATCGAAAGAACTTCTGGACAGGGGATGGAAGGCGAGGCACTGGCGAAATCAAATCGGCCTGCTGGGAGGGCTGATGGCGGGTTTCTTCCTTACCGTCTACACCTTTTGGGGAGGCCGCCATATATACATGGAGCAGCCGTTGAGTTTCAACCACGCCGGTCTCGAGCAAAATTGCGGCAATTGCCATCACGCCTTCAAGGGCGTTAACGATACCCAATGCGCGTTCCCTTGTCACTCAGGCGGAACTCCCGAATCGAACGCTATGATACCTTTTACGGAGGGAATTCATTACATCAAGGGCCGCTTCGGCCACGATGATTGCCTCGAGTGTCATCCAGCCGAATGCCACTCCGTGCCTAAAGGGAAAAAAGGTAAAGGGCCCGTCGGTCAGGAGCGGGGTGGTATTCCTTGCGAGCCGCAGGAGGTCGAAAACCTTGTGCTGCCCGATCCGCTGACGGTGGAAACGTGTAATTCTTGCCATCCCGCAGGTTGCGAACGCTCCGTTCGGTGTTTCGATTGCCACGTAGAGCATCTGGACGGCATGCCGCTTCCGGTTAACCGGTCAGATGAAGTTTTTCCCGGCAAGTTCGCTTTTTCCAAAAAATTGCTACGACTTATGGAAAGCGATCACCGCGCCGAAAGCGTGAAAGTCAGGCGAATTCTGCCGTTGGGGAAATTGGTAAAAAGCGATGGGACGATTTCGTATAGTGTAGAAAGCCTTCGGTCCAAAATGCCCGCCGGTAATTGCCTCGCGTGTCATCCGGGCATACTCAATCGTGTTCCACCCAAACCCGAGCATTGGGGGAAATCCCTGGTTCCGAAAAGCATTTTCCGGCATAACAGCCCCGGCCACCGTAAATACCGCCGTTGCAGAAGTTGCCATCGAAGTGGATGGCTGGTTGAACGAGACCCGGAAGAAAATATATTCACTATGGAAGCGTGCGGCAAAAGGTGCCATTACATCGACGATTGCACCGAATGCCACAAATTCCATCACAAAGCCGCAAAGCCCGGAGAACATGTCGACCTCCCCGCAAGGTTGCAATACATGCTCGAAGCCACAAAAACGGCCACGCCCGAGAACCGCTGAGTTGCATGACTTGTATGTCATCCATAGATATTTTGATCTTTAACTGATTGAATATCCTTATATTTTTTTACTTTCGCTGCACCGTAGCTTGGGGCGTGCTATACTGAACAAATAATGGGCAGAATTCTCAAAATAGGCGCCATCGAGTTGCGCAATAAGCTGGTTGCAGCACCCATGGCGGGGATAACCGATATCGGTTTCAGGTACCTTGCGATGAAGATGGGGGCGGGGCTTACCGTGACGGAGATGGCCACATCGAAGGGTTTGATACAGCGCAATAAACGTACGTTGAGAACGGTCGCCACGCACCCCGATTCAAGGCCCTATGCGGTACAGCTTTTCGGAAACGATCCAGGCATATTGGCGGAAGCGGCCCGGATCGCGCAGGAGTTTGGCGCGGATATAGTTGATCTGAATGCAGCGTGTCCGGCGCACAAAATAGTCCGAAACGGCTCGGGCGCCGAACTTTTGCGGGATTTTCCCCGCTTTACGCATATATTAAGGTCAATGAGAGAGGTTTTAACCGTCCCGTTTACGGTGAAAATACGTTCGGGTTACAATTCCGAATCGATATCTGCACCCGAAATAGTCAAAATTGCGGCGGAAGAAGGCGTTGACGCTTTAACCTTGCATCCCCGCACCGCATCGCAGAAGTTCGAAGGCCGTGCGGATTGGTCACTTATCGGAGAGGTTATGGGGGTGGCCGATATACCTATAATTGCCGTCGGCGACATTTGCGGCCCGGCAGATGCGCTCGAGGTGCTCGATCAAACCGGTTGCGACGGCGTTATGGTAGGCCGTGCAGCTATGGGCGACCCGTTCATCTTTCGGCGGATAGCAGCCGCGCTGGATGGTAAAGCTATTCCTGCCGAGCCGACATCTTCCGAAAAGTGTGAATCGGCACTCGAGCATCTGGACATAATGCTCGAGTATCACGACCCGAAAGTCGCAATTGCATTATGGAGAAAGCACCTTTGTTGGTATGCTCGTTGTTCGCGTGGAGCGTCCCGGTTGAGGAGCAAGGTGTTTACTATATGGGATGTGGAAGAGCTGAGGGAGCTCACTCGCGGATTTTTCGGCGTGTTCGCTGAATCGCATCAGGCGGTTCAAGGTGTTGTGTATGAAGCAAGATAGAAACTTCGGGATACTAATAGCGGTGGCCGATGCAGAAGTACGCGCCGCGCTTGTCGAAGCGCTTGGGGGCGATTTTCATGTCCGGGCGGTGAATTCCGCAGCGCATATTCTCGAAATATTGGAAGACAGCCGTTATGGCACGGCATTTCTCGGATGGGGCATGCCGGGGCTGTCTTTGCCGGAATTGCTGGAAATACTTAGCGATAAGCGGCTGCACGTAAAAGCCGTACTTGTCGCCCGGGGGTCGGATACACAATTGCGCGCGGATGCGATAGATGCAGGCGCAGAAGCGGTGTTGGGTTATCCGTTCGATCCTCGCGAGGCCGTCGCTCTTGCTCAAAAACTGAAGAACGCTACGGCGGATAAAGGTTTTATCGACTCGTTTGTCGTTCGAGAAAAAGAGAGGGTTCTCGGTCTGCTGGGAATAATGGACGATATGCTCGAATCGGCGGTTAACGCGGCGATGGAGCTTGCTCAAGATGACGCTCCGGTGCTTTTCCAGGGAGATGCGGGTACGGGCAAGGGGCTTCTGGCGCGAGCAATGATGTTGGCCGGACCGAGGCCGCTTGGGCCGTTTGTGGATTTTTCCGCAAGGGGCAAATCGGCGGCGGATATTGAAGCGGCGCTTTTCGGAACAAGCGCGGAAACAGGACTTGTGGAGAAAGCGAAGGGCGGTGCGTTGCTTATACATGGAATAGACGAGATACCCGTCCGGCTTCAGGACAGGCTTGCCCGGGCGATTGATTTCTTGTGGGATCAGGCACGGTTTTTATTTGCGACACGTATAGACCTGCACGGAGCGGTACTGCGGGGAGAGTTTCACGAAGAATTGTGGAAAATGATCGAGGGCAATATTATCGCCGTGCCGTCATTAAGAGAAAGGTGTGGGGCGATAGAAAGTATCACCGGGGAAATAGTTTCTCGATATGCCGAAAGAGTCGGTTCGCCGGTTAAAAAAATTCACCCATTGGCGCTTCGCCTGCTCGAAAAGTATTCCTGGCCGGGTAATCTGGGTGAACTCGAGCGTACTGTAACGTTTGCCCTTGGTCGTGCCGCCGGGTCGGTCTTACTACCGGATGATTTGCCTTTTACCTCTCACACCGGGGCGACGGAGAGTTTAGAGGATTTGTCCCTCGAGGAGAGTATAGCGGCCAAGCTGGCGCCGAACCACAACGCCCAAATAGCGCAAGTCCACGCCGC